>JALYNB010000459.1 GCA_030773395.1 Actinomycetota bacterium | reverse complement strand
GGGCGTGCCGGCGTCACGCCGGGCGGACCGGCGGGGGGTGTGGGCGAGGCCCACGGGGAGGGCTCGGTCACCGGCACGCCGCCCGGTCGCGACCGGCCGGGGAGAGAGGGAGGCCCACCTTGCGACGGTAGCCCCGGAGCGGTGGAGGCGCCCTCCGGACGCCGCGCTCTCCGTCCGGCAGAATGGCGTTCGGTCGCGCCGGCGCAAGGCGCGGTCGCCGTCCCGGGCTGCGGCCCGCAGGTCGAGGAGTCCGCATGTCCCTACCCGCCCCCGCGGGTCTGCCCGGCCCTCTGCTCGGTTCGGTCGGCGACGTCGCGGAGCGGCTCGCCGCGGCGGGCTACCTCCCGGACCACGGGATCGCCACCACCGTGTTCCTGGCGGAACGGCTCGGCAAGCCGCTGCTGCTCGAGGGTCCCGCCGGGGTGGGGAAGACGGAGCTGGCCAAGGCCGTCGCCGCGGCGACGGGCAGCGACCTCGTGCGACTGCAGTGCTACGAGGGCCTCGACGAGGCCCGCGCCCTCTACGAGTGGAACTACAAGAAGCAGCTGCTGCGCATCCAGGCCGCGCCCGAGGGGCAGGCGTGGAGCGACGCCCACGACGACATCTTCTCGGAGGAGTTCCTCCTCGCCCGGCCGCTGCTCACCGCGATCCGGCGCACCACGCCCACCGTCCTGCTGATCGACGAGGTCGACAAGGCCGACGTCGAGGTCGAGGGGCTGCTGCTCGAGGTGCTGTCGGACTTCCAGGTGACGATCCCGGAGCTCGGCACCATCACCGCCGTACGCCGTCCGCTCGTCTTCCTCACCTCCAACGCCGCGCGCGAGCTGTCCGAGGCGCTGAAGCGGCGCTGCCTGTTCCTGCACCTCGACTACCCGACCGCGGAGCGGGAGCGGGCGATCGTGCTGTCGCGGGTGCCCGAGGTGGGGTCCGAGCTCGCCGACGCGGTCGTCCGCACCGTCCGGGCGCTGCGGGCGCTGGAGCTGCAGAAGTCGCCGTCGATCGCGGAGACGATCGACTGGGCCCGCACGCTCGTCGCGCTCGGTCTCGACACGCTCGACGAGGCCACGGTCAAGGAGACGCTGGGCGTCGTGCTCAAGCACGCGAGCGACCACCGGCAGGCCGTCGCAAAGCTCGCTCTCAGCTGACCGGCGGACGGGTGCCTCCCGCTGCCGGCGAGCCCGCGCACGCGCCGGGCCTCGCCGACCACCGCCCCGGCCTGGTCGACCACACCGTCGGGTTCGTCGGCGCCCTCCGGAACGCCGGTCTCGCCGTGTCGCTGTCGGAGACGCTGGACGCCGTGCGTGCGCTGGGGCGGATCGACCTGCTCGACCGGGAGGCCCTGCGGGCGGCCCTCGCCGCCACCTGCGTCAAGCGGGCCGCCCACCGGCGGGCCTTCGACACGCTGTTCGACCTGTGGTGGCCGGCGCTGCGCGGCGACGGTACGGCGACGCCGGCGCCACGCCCCGGTGCGGCCGCGGACGGGCCCGGGCCGGGGGAGGGCGAGCCCCGCGACCGGGACGCCCTGCGCCAGGCGCTGCTCGACGTGCTGCTGTCGGGCGACGAGGGCGCGTTACGGCGGCTCGCGCGGGAGTCCGTCGCGGGCCTCGGCCGCGCGGACACGCAGCCCGGGCGGCAGTCGTGGTTCTCCTACCGGGTGCTCCGCCGGCTCAACCCGCAGACGCTGACGGCTGCGCTCCTCGACGCGATACTCGTCGGTCAGGAGCGCGGTGGGCTCGCGGAGAAGGTCGCCCGGCAGGCTGTCGCCGAGCGCCTCCGCCAGTTCGAGGAGATGGTCGAGGGCGAGGTGCGCCGGCGCCTCGCCGAGGACAAGGGCGTGGAGGCGGTCAGCAAGAACGCCGTGCGGCCGCTGGCGGAGCAGGTCGAGTTCCTCCGCGCCACGGCGGACGACATGGCGGCGCTGCGGCGTGCGGTGTTCCCCCTCGCGCGCCGGCTCGCGACCCGGCTGACGGCGAAGCGTCGGCTGGGGCGCTCGGGCCGGCTGGACTTCCGCCGTACGGTCCGGGCGTCGCTCGCCACGGGGGGCGTCCCACTGGTGACGCACCACAAGCCGCACAAGCCCTCCAAGCCAGAGCTCGTCGTGCTCTGCGACGTGTCCGGGTCGGTGTCGGGGTTCGCGCACTTCACGCTCCTGCTCGCCTACGCCCTCCGTGAGCAGTTCACGAAGGTGCGCGCCTTCGCGTTCATCGACACCACCGACGAGGTCACGCGGTTCTTCCGCGACGGCGCGGACTTCGCCGACGCGATGAAGCGGATGTCCGTCGAGGCCGACCTCGTGTGGTTCGACGGCCACAGCGACTACGGGCACGCGATCGAGGTCTTCGCCGAGCGATGGCCGGACGCGGTCACGCCGCGCACCTCCCTGCTCGTGCTCGGCGACGCCCGGAACAACCACCGGGCCACCGGCGTGCCGACGCTGCGGGCCCTGGCGCGCACGGCGCGGCACGCGTACTGGCTGAACCCGGAGCCGCGGGCCTATTGGGGCAGCGGCGACTCCGTCGCGCAGGAGTACGGCGAGGTCGTCGAGATGGTCGAGTGCCGCACGGCCGAGCAGCTCGCGGAGTTCGTGCAGCGACTGCTCCCGGTGTGACGGTGCTCTGCGGGCCTTCTGGCAGCATCTGCCGCCATGACCCTGCGGCTCGGCGTGATGGGCGGGACCTTCGACCCCGTGCACCACGGCCACCTCGTGGCGGCCAGCGAGGTCGCGAGCCTGTTCGACCTCGACGAGGTCGTCTTCGTCCCCACCGGGCGGCCGTACCTGAAGTCCCACCGTGCGGTCTCCGCGGCCGAGGACCGCTATCTCATGACCGTCATCGCGACGGCGTCCAACCCCAAGTTCTCGGTGAGCCGGGTCGACATCGACCGGCCGGGCCCGACGTACACGCGGGACACGCTGCGGGACCTCCGCGACTCGCGCGGGCCCGACGTCGACCTGTTCTTCATCACGGGCGCCGACGCTCTGCAGCAGATCCTCGGGTGGCACGCGGCCGACGAGCTTTTCGAGCTCGCGCACTTGATCGGCGTCACGCGCCCCGGTTACCACCCGAGCGTCGTCGGCTTCCCCGAGGGGGCGGTCACCGTGCGCGAGGTCCCGGCGCTGGCCATCAGCTCCAGCGAGTGCCGGGACCGGGTCGGCCGCGGGGGACCGGTCTGGTATCTCGTCCCGGACGGTGTCGTGCAGTACATCAACAAGCGGGGCCTCTACCGGGCGGACCGGCCGGTCGTGCCGCTGGAGGCGCCGCCTGCCACGGCCAGCGAGTCCGATCTCACGTCCGAGGCGCGCGCCGGGCAGGAGTAGAGCGCGCAGGGCAGGTCGTTGTCCCTGTGCGGCGGGCCCGGCAGTGTCATGCTTGTGCCCGGAGTCGTCCGGCTCCTCCTGCTCGCCGCCCGACCTCGCCGCCCGCACTCGCAACCTGACATCGGAGAGTCTCTGCGCGTGACCGCGTCCCCCACCGCCGTCGACCTGGCGCTCGCTGCCGCCCAGGCCGCTGCCGACAAGTCCGCCCACGACGTCCGTATCCTCGATGTCAGCGAGCAGCTGGTCATCACCGATTGCTTCGTCCTCGCCAGCGCCCCGAACGAGCGGCTCGTCCGCGCGATCAGCGACGAGGTGCAGGACCGGCTCCGCGAGCGAGGCGTCAAGCCGGTGCGCCGGGAGGGTGAGAGCGAGGGCCGCTGGGTCCTGCTCGACTTCGTCGACCTCGTCGTGCACGTCCAGCACGCGGAGGAGCGGGCGTTCTACCAGCTCGAGCGCCTCTGGAAGGACTGCCCCGAAGTGCCCTTCGTCGACGCCGCCCTCGCCGGCGCGCCGGCCGGGGCCGGTGGCCAGGGCTCGTCGGCCCGCGTCGGCGACGAGTCCTGAGCGCGCACGACCCGGGCGCCGGTCGGCGGCGCCTGGTCCTGCTGCGTCACGGCCGCACCTCGTGGAACGCGGGCGGCCGGTTCCAGGGCCAGCTCGACATCGAGCTCGACGACCTCGGGAGTGCACAGGCCGACGCCGTGGCCCCGGTGCTCGCCGCCGAGCGGCCGGTGGCCTTGCTGTCCAGCGACAGCCTCCGGGCGTCGGCCACCGCGGAGCCGCTCGCCGCCGCCGCCGGGCTCGCGCTGCGCACCGACCCGCGGCTGCGGGAGATCGACCTCGGCGCCTGGTCGGGGTTGTCGCGCGAGGAGGCCCAGGCCCGCTTCCCTGAGGAGTTCGACGCCTGGGTGCGCGGTGAGGACGTCGCGCGGGGTGGCGGCGAGACCTACCTCGACGTGGCCGCCCGCGCGACCGGGGCCATCGCCGAGGCGCTGCCGGCGGTCGGCCCGGGGCAGGTGCTCGTCGCGGTGACCCACGGCGGTACGGCCCGGGCGACGATCGGCAGCCTGCTCGGGTTGGCCCCGGCGACGTGGTGGCGGCTCGCCCCGCTCGGCAACACCTGCTGGTCGACGCTGGTCGAGGCCTCGAGCGGCTGGCGGCTGGCCGAGCACGGGGCTCGCGTGCGGGAGCTGCCCGGGGTGCCGGTGCCCGCCGGGCCGCCACCTGCGACGGGGGACGAGCGGGCCGTGCTCTGACGCCGGCCGCCGCCGCCGGAGCGGGCGGGGTCACCGGCTAGAGTCGTGCCGTGACCGTCGTACGACGCCTGCTCCTCGCCGGGCCGCGCTGACCCTGAGAGACAGCGTGGCGAGCCCCTCTGCGGAGGGGCTTTCGTTTGCCCCGGTCACGCCCGGCAACCCGGAGGACCCTCGCCATGACCCAGACCGCGGAGACGCAGACCGCCGTACCGGCCGAGGCCGCCCCGCGCCCCGAGCGCGAGGTGCTCGACCCGCACGCCGTGCAGGAGCGGTGGCTGCCGGTCTGGGAGGCGCTCGACCTCTACCGCGCCGGCACGCGCGACCGGCCCGGTACGCGTCGCGGCCCGAAGACCTACGTGCTGGACATGTTCCCGTACCCGAGCGGCGACCTGCACATGGGCCACGCGGAGGCGTTCAGCATCGGTGACGTCGTCGCGCGCTACTGGATGCAGCGCGGCCACGACGTGCTCCACCCGATCGGCTGGGACTCCTTCGGCCTGCCCGCGGAGAACGCCGCCATCAAGCGCGACGCGCACCCCGCGGAGTGGACGTACGCCAACATCGAGACCCAGGCGGAGTCGTTCCGCAAGTTCGCGGTGTCGTTCGACTGGTCGCGCCGGCTCGCGACGAGCGACCCGGAGTACTACCGGTGGACGCAGTGGCTGTTCCTCCGCTTCCGCGAGCGCGGCCTGGCCTACCGCAAGACGAGCCCCGTGAACTGGTGCCCGGTCGACCAGACGGTGCTGGCGAACGAGCAGGTGGTCGGCGGGGAGTGCGAGCGGTGCGGCTCGCCGGTGACGAAGCGCGACCTGACGCAGTGGTACTTCAGGATCACGGAGTACGCCGACCGGTTGCTCGACGACATGACGGCGCTCGAGGGCAAGTGGCCCGAGCGGGTGCTGCTCATGCAGCGCAACTGGATCGGCCGCTCGACCGGCGCCGAGGTCCACTTCGACGTCGAGGCCGACCACCTGGCGGGCGGCCGCGAGCAGGTCACGGTGTTCACGACCCGGCCCGACACCCTGTACGGCGCCACGTTCTTCGTCGTGGCGGCCGA
The DNA here is from genome assembly GCA_030773395.1 of Actinomycetota bacterium. Lineage (GTDB taxonomy): Bacteria > Actinomycetota > Actinomycetes > JALYNB01 > JALYNB01 > JALYNB01. The sequence continues at coordinate 3,378 of JALYNB010000459.1, read as the reverse complement.
CGCGCAGCTGGCCGCGCGGCTCTGCGCCCCGGAGCAGCGGGAGGCGTTCGAGGCCTACCGCGAGGACGTCCGGCGGCTGTCGGAGATCGAGCGGCAGTCGACCGAGCGGCCCAAGACGGGTGTCCCGCTCGGCGTCGACGCGGTGAACCCGGTGAACGGCGAGCGGATCCCGGTCTACGCGGCTGACTACGTGCTCGCCGACTACGGCACGGGCGCGATCATGGCCGTGCCCGCGCACGACCAGCGCGACCTCGACTTCGCGAGCGCGTTCGGGCTGCCGGTGCGGATGGTGGTCGACACCGGTGAGCCCGACCCGGCCGAGACGGGGGTCGCGACGGCCGGGGACGGCGTGCTCGTGAACTCCGGCCCGTACGACGGGCTGCGCAAGGCCGAGGCCATCGCCCGCGTGACCGCGGACGTCGAGGCGCGGGGCGGCGGCACCGCGTCGGTGAACTACCGGCTGCGCGACTGGCTGCTGTCGCGGCAGCGCTACTGGGGCTGCCCGATCCCGGTGGTCCACTGCCCGTCGTGCGGGGAGGTGCCGGTGCCCGACGACCAGCTGCCGGTGCGGCTGCCGGAGTCGGGCTTCGACCTGCGCCCGCGCGGCGAGTCGCCGCTGGCCTCCGCGCACGACTGGGTCCGCGTGGACTGCCCGTCCTGCGGCGGCGAGGCCCGGCGCGACACCGACACGATGGACACGTTCGTCGACTCGAGCTGGTACTACCTGCGGTACTGCTCGCCGTCGTACGAGGACGGTCCTTTCGACCCCGAGGTCGTCCGCGAGTGGATGCCCGTCGCGCAGTACGTCGGCGGCGTGGAGCACGCGATCCTGCACCTGCTCTACTCGCGGTTCTTCACCAAGGTGCTGCAGGACATGGGCCTGGTCGACTTCGGTGAGCCGTTCACCGCGCTGCTGAACCAGGGCTCGGTGGTCCTGAACGGGTCGGCGATGTCGAAGTCCAAGGGCAACATGGTCGACCTCTCCTCGGAGCTCGACGCGCACGGCGTCGACGCGGTGCGCCTGACGATGCTGTTCGCCGGTCCGCCCGAGGACGACATCGACTGGGCGGACGTGTCGCCGACCGGGTCGGGCAAGTACCTCGCGCGGGTGTGGCGGCTGGCCTGCGACGTGGGGGCGGCGGGCGGCTCCGCCGGCTCTGCGGGTGCCGAGGGTGATCTGGGCGTACGGCGGGCGGCGGCGAAGGTCGTCGACGAGGTCACCCGGCTGACCGAGTCGTTCCGGTTCAACGTGGTCGTCGCGCGACTCATGGAGCTGACCTCCATGCTGCGCAAGGCCGTGGACACCGGGCCGGGGGCGGGCGACCCCGCCGTGCGCGCCGGCACGGAGGCGCTGGCCCGGATGCTGTCGGTCGTGGCGCCGTACACGGCGGAGGAGGTCTGGTCGCGGCTCGGGCACGACGTCGCCGGCGGCGACAGCGTCCACCTGGCCGGGTGGCCGGAGGCCGACCCGGCGCTGCTCGTCGAGGAGGCGGTCACCTGCGTGGTGCAGGTCGCGGGGAAGGTGCGCGACCGGCTGGAGGTGTCGCCGTCGGCGGGGGAGGACGAGCTGCGCGAGAAGGCGCTGGCGAGCGACGCCGTGCGGCGGACCCTGGGCGAGCGCGAGGTCCGCACCGTGATCGTGCGCGCGCCGCGGCTCGTCAACGTCGTACCGGCGTGAGGCCGCGGCGGACACCCTTGAGCGGGGGGACGGCTCGGGCCCGGTGCCGGTGACGCCGCGGGTCGCGGTCGTCACTGACTCGACGGCGTCGTTGCCACCCGACCTGGTGGCGAAGGCCGGGCTCGGGGTGGTGCCGCTGCAGGTCGTGGTCGACTCGACGTCGGGCGCGGAAGGCGTGGACGTGTCCGCGGAGGACGTCGTGCGTGCCCTGTCCACGCGCGGCGTTCAGGTGACGACCTCGCGGCCGTCCCCGGCAGTGCTGGCCGCGGCCTACGCGGAGGCGGCGGAGCGGGTCGGGGCCCGGGCTGTCGTGGCCGTGCACTTGTCCAGCGAGCTGTCCGGCACGGTGGAGGGCGCCCGGCTCGCCGCGTCCGCGCTCGGGGACCTCGACGTGCGGGTCGTCGACTCGCGGCTCATCGCGATGGGTCTGGGGTTCAGCGCGCTGGCTGCGGCGGAGGCGGCGGCGCGGGGGCTCGACGCCGACGAGGTGGTGGCCGCTGCGGAGCGGCGCGCGGCCCGGACCCGCGTGCTGCTCTACGCCGACACCCTCGAGCACCTGCGACGCGGCGGGCGGATCGGGGCCGCCGCGCACCTGCTCGGCTCGGCCCTCGCGGTCAAGCCGCTGCTCCACGTCGTCGACGGGGAGACGACGCTGCTGGAGAAGGTCCGCACCGCGGGCCGCGCGGTCGCGCGCCTGGAGGACGTGGCCGTGGAGGAGGCCGGGGACTCGCGGGTCGACCTCGTGGTGCACCACCTCGCGGCCCCCGACCGCGCGCAGGCGCTCAGCCAGCGGCTGGGACGGCGGATCCCGGACGTCCGCTCACTGCGGGTCCTGGAGGTCTCGGCGGCGGTCGGGGCCCACACGGGGCCGGGCTGCCTGGGGGTGGTGGTCAGCCGGGTGTGAGCACCCGGTGCGCGGCCGGACGGCTGAGGTCGCACGGCAGCGACTGAGTGACTCGGCCGCGCGGGTGTTCTCGTGGTGGCGGCGGGGCCCGGAGGCCCAGGTCTGGGCTGAGGTGCCTGTAGACGGCCGTCCTGGGCACGGTGCTCCAGTCCTGAACCGCAGGGTCGCGCCCGGGTCCGCGTGGCCGACCGGTGCGCTCAGGGGCCAGGACGCAGGGGTTCTCGGTGGAGTCCTGTGGGCAGTGGCGCCGGCCCTCCACAGGTCCCCATCCGCCGCCAGGTCCGGAGGGCACGCGCTCGTAGCGTCGCCGGATGGCCCGTCCCTCCCGCCCCTCGCGCCCCTCGCGGGCAGCGTCCGCTCGCGCATCGTCCGCCCGGGTGCGCTCCCTGGCCGCCCCCTGGGCGAGGGAGTCGCCCGGCCCAGATGAGTCCGGCCGCGCAGCGCCCGACCGGGAGCCGCCGGCGCCGCCTGTCCGTCCTCTCGACGGTGCGGAGGCCACGCCCGGCGCCGACCCGACACCGTCCGTCGGGTGGGTCCCGGATGCGAGGCGCGGCGCGGTCCCCGCCCGGCTGCGGGTCGACCCGACCGACACCGACACAGTCGAGGGCGGTGGGTACGCCGTGGCGGCCGCGAGCGGTCCGGGGGGAGAGGTCCGCGGCGGCCGACGTGGCGCCTTCCACGGCCTGCTGCTGACGCTGCGGGCCGGGCGGTTCGACCCCGGGCCCCCCGGGGTCGCCGTGCTGGTGGCGGTCGCGCTCGCCGCGGCGGGCCTGTCCGGCTGGTTCCTGCTCGGGTC
>JALYNB010000458.1 GCA_030773395.1 Actinomycetota bacterium | reverse complement strand
GGCCGGTGCGGCGCGGCCGGCCCGGAGCCGCGCGGCCGGGCCGCTCGGCTCGCCCTCCCGTCTGCTCCTTCGGCGGCTCCCCCGCGGGGTCCAGCGCCGGCGGGGGCGGGACGGTCCACATCCACTCGCGGAGGCGGTCGCGCTCGTGCAGGAGGTCGCGCAGGTCGGGCTCGGCGTACTCGAACTCGGGCGACCAGAAGAGCGCGTCGAACGGGCACACCTCGATGCAGATGCCGCAGTACATGCACAGGGAGAAGTCGATCGCGAACCGGTCCAGCACCGGGCGGGTGCGGTCGCGGCCGCCCCCCGACCCCGCGGGCACGACCTCGGTGTGGCTCTCGATGTGGATGCACCAGTCCGGGCATTCCCGGGCGCAGAGCATGCAGGAGGTGCAGTTCTCCTCCAGCAGCCCGATCACCCCCCGGCTCCGCGGCGGCAGCGCGGGGGGGACGTCCGCGTGGTCCTCGTACTCGCTCACAGCGCCCCCCGCGGGGCCGCCGGCCCCCATGACCCCGGCTCGGGGACACCGGGGGGCAGCGGCGGGCGGCGGCGGCCCTCGCCGCCCGGCTCCTTCGCGCCCGGCCACGGCCTCGCGACCCGGCTGGCGAGCACGAAGTCCTTGCGCAGCGGCCGGCCCTCGAAACCGTCCGGCAGCAGCAGCGGGACCAGCCGCGGGTGGCCGTCGAACAGCACGCCGAACATCTCGTACGTCTCCCGCTCGTACCAGTCCGCCCCGGCGAACACGCCCGTCGCCGACGGCAGGCGCGGCTCCCCGGCGGCCAGCCTGGTGCGCACCTGCAGGTGCGCTCGCGCGGGCGGGGACCACAGGTGGACGAGGACGTCGACGCCCAACGCCTGCTCGTCGACCGCGGACAACCAGTCGAAGAACGTGAAGCCCAGGGCGTCGCGGGCGGCGGTCAGGGCGTCCACCCAGCGCGGGGGCGGTACGTCGACCGTGAGCACGCCGTGGTCCACGGACCCCCGGGCGGCCCGAGGGTCGCCCAGCGCCTCGCCCAGCCGGACCGCGAGCTCGTGCTCCTGCCCCGGCCCGGGCTCGTGGGCGCTCACGGGGGTGGCTCCTGCGCGGCCGGAACCAGTGGGGCTGTGAGTCTCCGGGCCCCGCGACCGACCCCGTCCCCGCCCCGGGGCACCTCGCGGCGCGCGTCCTGGTCGGAGAGGGAGGCGTGAAGTCGGAGGAGCCCCTGCAGGAGGGCCTCCGGGCGGGGCGGGCAGCCCGGCACGTACACGTCGACGGGCAGCAGCTGGTCGACGCCCTTGGTGACGCAGTAGGAGTCCCAGTAGGGGCCGCCGCTGTTGGCGCAGGACCCGAAGCTGATGACGTGCTTGGGCCCGGGCATCTGCTCGTAGACCCGCAGCACCGCCGGGGCGAGCTTGTCGGTGACGGTGCCCGACACGACCAGCAGGTCGGCTTCCCGGGGGCCGGGGGCAGTCGCGTTCACCCCGAGGCGGTCGAGGTCGTGGCGCCCGCTGGTCGCGGCCAGGAACTCGACCGCGCAGCACGCCAGGCCGAGGTCGAAGCACCAGAGGCGGTAGCGCCGGCCCCAGTCGAGGACGACGCGGAACGGCGCGGGCGCGTCCCCGACCGGGGAGGCGGGCCGCCTCGCGGGCATCGGCAGGTCGACGCCGGGGTGCCTCAGGCGCACGGGACCCTCCCGGCCCGCTCGGTCACCGACTGCGCTCGTATCCGCTGGGCTCGGATCACCCGCTCCGCTCGACGACGTAGTCGGTCAGGGCGTGGAGCGCGTCCCGGGCGGGCGAGGGCGGGAGCCCCTCCAGGACGTCGCGGGCCCGGCCGGCGTACGACGCCACGACCCCCCGCGCCCGCCGCAGGGCATCGGACCGGCGCAGCAGGGCGAGGGCCTCGGCCACCCGCTCCTCGCCGCGCTCACCGTCGAAGCCGCCCTCGACCAACTCGACGATCCGGGCGGCCACCGGGTCGCCCTGCGCGGCGTCCTCCACGGCGAGCAGGACCGGCAGCGTGCGGACCCCCTCCCGCAGGTCGGTGCCCGGCAGCTTGCCGGACTCCCCCGGGTCGCCCTCCACGTCGAGCAGGTCGTCGGAGAGCTGGAAGGCCAGGCCCACCGCGTCGCCGTACCGCGACAGCACCGCGACCGTCTCCGCGCCGGCGCCGGCGAGCAGGGCGCCGAGGCGCCCGCTGGTGGCGAGCAGCGACCCGGTCTTCTCCGAGACCACCCGCAGGTAGTGCTCCACCGGGTCGTCGCCGACGGCGGGCCCGACCGTCTCGCGGATCTGCCCCTGGCAGAGCACGGCGATCGTCTGGGCGAGGATCCGCGTCGCCTCGGGGCCGAGGTCGGCGGTGATCTCCGAGGCGCGCGCGAAGAGGAAGTCACCGGTGAGGATCGCGATCGTGTTGCTCCAGCGCGCGTTGGCCGACGGGGCCCCGCGGCGCAGCACCGCCTCGTCCATCACGTCGTCGTGGTACAGCGTCGACAGGTGGGTGAGCTCGATCGCCACGGCGGCCGGGACGACGCCCGGCGCCTCCGGGTCGCCCAGCTCGGCGGCCAGCAGCACGAGCAGCGGGCGGAACCGCTTGCCGCCGGCGTCCACGAGGTGACGTGAGGTCTCCGTGACGAACGGGTAGTCGCTGGCGACCGCCCGGCGCAGGGTGGCCTCCACGGCCTCGAGCCCGTCCGCGACGCGGGTCTCCAGGCCGGGGTCGTCGACGGCGAGGCGGAGCGCCCCGAGCGAGGCTGGAGGCGCGGGTGACATGGCCCTCACGGTAGGCGCTCCGGGAGGCGCGCCGCCCGCCGACCCGTCCGCACCGCTCCTCGAGGCACCGTCGGCTGGGACACAGTCGGCTGGATTTCCGTCTGCTGCAGCACGGCCTGCCGGGGCATCGGGCGTGCCGCTCAGCGCGCGAAGACCGACGCGGCGTCGGTCAGCGTCAACAGCGGCTGCGGCAGCACCCCGAGGACCACGGTCACGGCCACCCCCAGCGCGACGGCCGAGGCCGTGTACAGGCTCGGCACGGCCACGGTGGGCCCGGCGGGGGCCGCGTCCGTGAAGAACATCAGCACGACGACCCGCAGGTAGAAGAAGGCCGCGACGGCGCTGGAGAGCACCCCGACCACCACCAGGGGGGTGGCCCCGCCCTCGGTCGCGGCCGCGAACACGCCGAACTTGCTGATGAACCCGGCCGTCAGGGGGATCCCCGCCAGGGAGAGCAGGAACAGCGCGAAGATCCCCGCGACCAGCGGGGAGCGCCGCCCGAGCCCCTGCCACTGCGATAGGTCGGTCGCCTCCCCGTCCGGGCCGCGGACGAGGCTCACGACCGCGAAGGCGCCGAGCGTCGAGAAGCCGTAGGCCGTCAGGTAAAACAACGTCCCCGACAGCCCGGACGGGTTGAGCGCCACGACGCCCGTGAGGATGAAGCCGGTGTGCGCGATCGCCGAGTAGCCCAGCATCCGCTTGACATCGCGCTGCGTGGCCGCGAGGACGGCGCCGGCGACCATCGTGAGGATCGCGACGGCCCAGAGCATCGGCCGCCAGTCCCACCGCACCTCCGGGAACGCCACGTAGAACACGCGCAGCACGGCCCCGAACGCCGCGGCCTTCGTCCCCGCTGCCATCAGCGCAGTCACCGGCGTGGGCGACCCCTGGTAGACGTCCGGCGTCCACGAGTGGAACGGCACCGCGCCGACCTTGAACAGCAGGCCGACCGCGAGCAGCGCCATCCCGAGCAGCAGCAGGGCATCGTCCGGCGCGGCCGTCCGGCTGGCGGTGAAGATGTCGCTCAGCCGCACGCTGCCGGCGTACCCGTAGAGCAGGGCGAGGCCGTAGAGGAAGAAGGCGGACGAGAAGGCGCCGAGGAGGAAGTACTTCACCGCCGCCTCCTGCGACAGCAGGCGCCGCCTCCGGGCCAGCCCTGCCATCAGGTAGAGCGGCAGCGACAGCGTCTCCAGGGCGATGAACATGAGCAGCAGGTCGTTGCTCGCCGGGAACAGCAGCATCCCGCCCAGCGCGAAGAGCGTGAGGGGGTAGACCTCGGTCTGCGTCGCGGTCGAGGCGGCGGCGGCGCGATCGGTGGGCGAGCCGGGCACGACGGCGGCGTCGGCGACGACGGCGCCACCGCTCGAGTCGAGCTTGCGCTCGGCCAGCAGGAACACCGACGCGATCCCGAGCAGGCAGAGCACAGCCTGCAGGAACAGGGCCGGACCGTCGACGACGACCGCACCCCCGGCTGTGACCAGTTCCGTGCCGGCGAGCAGGCAGGTGGCGACGAACGCCGCCGCCAGGCCGAGCACGGCCAGCGGGACGTGCACCGAGGCCCGCCGCCGCGCCGGCACGAAGGCCTCGACCAGCACGGCCAGGACCGCGACGCCGAGCACGATCAGCAGCGGCGCGAGTGCTCCGTACGCGATGTCCGGGGCGACGAAGGGGGCGGGGTTCACCGGGAGCTCCCGTCTGCGGTGGGAAGAGCGGTGGCGGGGCCGGTGGCCGGCGGGTCGGCGAACCCGGCCTCGTCGTACGTCGCCACGACGTCCGGCGTGATCACGTCGAGGAGAGGCGCGGGGTAGAACCCGAGCACGAGGATGAGCACCAGCACCGGCGACAGGAACGCCGCCTCGCGGCCGCTGAGATCGCGGAACCCCTCCAGCCCGGCGCGCAGCGGACCGGTCATCGTGCGCTGGTAGGCGATGAGGATGTACATGGCCGCGAGGATGATCCCCAGCGTGGCGACCACTGCCGCCACCGGCACCGCGCGGAACGTGCCGAGCAGCACGAGGAACTCGCTGACGAACGGCGCGGTGCCTGGCAGTGCGAGGCTGGCCAGCCCGGCGAGCAGGAACGAGCCCGCCAGCAACGGGGCCACCTTGGCCACCCCGCTGTACGCGCCGATCTGCCGGGTGCCGCGCCGGGCCACCATGATCCCGACGATGAGGAACAGGGCCCCGGTCGCGAGGCCGTGGTTGACCATGTAGAGCACCGCGCCGGCCCCGCCCTGGCTCGTGAACGCGAAGATCCCCAGCGTGATGAAGCCGAAGTGGGCCACCGATGTGTAGGCGACGAGCCGCTTGAGGTCGGTCTGGCCCATGGCGAGCAGGGCGCCGTACAGGATCCCGATGATCGACAGCACGAGAACGGCCGGCGCGAAGAAGTCCGACGCCTCCGGGAACAGCGGGATGCAGAACCGGAGAAAGCCGAACGTGCCCACCTTGTCGAGGACGCCGACGAGCAGCACGGCGGCGCCGGTCGGCGCCTCCGCGCCCGCGTCGGGCAGCCAGGTGTGGAAGGGGAACAGCGGCGCCTTGATCGCGAAGGCGATGAAGAACCCGAGGAACAGCCAGCGCTGGGTGGCCGGCTCGATCTCGAGCCGGCGCAGCGCCTGCAGGTCGAACGTGCCCTCGCCGAGCAGGTCGGCGGACACGACGTACAGGCCGATGACGGCCGCGAGCATGAGCAGCCCCCCGAGGAGGCTGTAGATGAAGAACTTGACCGCGGCGTAGGACCGGCGGGGGCCGCCGTAGCTGCCGATCAGGAAGTACATCGGGACGAGCATCGCCTCGAAGAACACGTAGAACAGCAGCACGTCGGTGGCGGCGAAGACCCCGACGAGCGTGGCCTCCAGCGCGAGCAGCAGGGCGAAGAACGTGCGCACCGGCCGGGCCCCGCCCTCCGCCTCGTGCCAGGAGGCGAGCACGACGACGGGCAGCAGCACCGCCACGAGGGCCAGAAGCGCCAGCGCGACGCCGTCGACGCCCAGCTGGTAGCGCGCGCCGAAGCTCGGGATCCACGCCACCGACTCGGTGAACTGGAAGCCGCCGCCGGGGGTGAAGGCGAGCGAGAGGCCGATGACGAGCGCGAGCACTCCGAGCGTCACGGCCAAGGTCACGAGCTTGGCCAGCTGCTCGGCCCGGCGCGGCAGGGCCGCGACGACGACCGATCCGAGGAGCGGGACCGCGCCGATCGTGGTCAGCCAGGGGAAGTCGGTCATCCGAGCCTCACGTAGAGCAGCGACGCGGCGACCAGGACGGCCCCGCCGAGGAGAGTGAGCGCGTACGAGCGGACGAACCCCGTCTGCAGGCGGCGGAGCCGGCCCGAGGAACCGCCGATGAGCGCAGCGACGCCGTTGACGCCGCCGTCGATCCCCCGGCCCTCGACGAACACGAGGGCGCGGGTCAAGTACTGGCCGGGCCGCATGAGCACGCTCTCGTAGAAGGCGTCGCCGTAGAGCTTGGCGCGAGCCGCGCGGGTCAGGGGGCTCACCCGCCCGGGGGCCACGACGGGGACCTCGCGCCCGATGTAGCGGGTCACGGCGAACCCGACCGCGCCCGCGGAGATCGCGAGGACGAACGCGGTGAGCAGCAGGGGGCTGAGGCGGTGCGCCGCCTCCTCCGGCTCGCCGACGACGGGGGCCAGCCAGTGCTCGAGGTCGAACACCGTGAAACCCAGCTCGGGCTCCAGGACGAAGCCCGCGACCAGGGCGCCGACGGCGAGCACCGCCATGGGGGCGAGCATCACCGGCGGGGCCTCGTGGGGGTGGACCTGAGCCGTGTCGTAGCGCGGCCGACCGAAGAACGTCATGGCGACGAGCCGCGTCATGTAGAAGGCCGTGAGCGCGGCGCCGAGCAGCGCCAGCAACCCGAGCACGAGGTTCTGGTCCATCGCCGCCTCGATGATCGCTTCCTTGGAGAAGAAGCCCGAGGTCAGCGGGAACCCGATGATGGCGAGCCAGCCGACGAGGAAGAGGCCGCCCGTCCACGGCATCGGCTTGAGCAGCCCGCCGAAGCCCCGCATGTCGACCCGGTCGCCCATGCCGTGCATGACCGAGCCGGCCCCCATGAACAGCAGCGCCTTGAAGAAGCCGTGGGTGAGCAGGTGGAAGATGCCGAGGGCGTAGCCGGCCGGGCCGAGCCCCACCGCGAGGATCATGTAGCCGATCTGGCTCACGGTGGAGTAGGCGAGGACGCGCTTGATGTCGTCGACGGCGCAGCCGATGACGGCCCCGACGAGGATCGTGATCACGCCGACGATCGCCACCGTGGTGCGCGCCGGCTCGCTGACGTCGAAGACCGGCGCCGCGCGGGCGATGAGGTAGACGCCGGCGGTGACCATCGTCGCCGCATGGATGAGCGCGGAGGCGGGCGTCGGGCCCTCCATGGCGTCGGGCAGCCACACGTGCAGCGGGAACTGCGCGCTCTTGCCGCAGGCGCCGAGCAGCAGCAGCAGGCCGAGCGCCGTGGCGACGCCGAGCCCCAGCTCGCCTGCCGCGGGGAAGACGTCCGCGTACGACGTGGAGCCGAACGTGATGAACAGCAGGAAGATCGCGATCAGCAGGCCGGCGTCCCCGACGCGGTTCGCGATGAAGGCCTTCTTCGCGGCCGTGGCCGCCTCCGGCTTGTACGACCAGAAGCCGATGAGCAGGTACGACGCGAGGCCGACGGCCTCCCATCCGACGTACAGGGTGAGAAACGAGTCGCCGAGGACCAGCAGGAGCATGCTCGCGACGAACAGGTTCAGGTAGGCGAAGAACCGGCGCCGCTCCGGGTCGTGCGCCATGTAGCCGATCGAGTAGACGTGCACCAGGGTGCCGACGCCGGTGATCAGCAGGATGAAGACCGCCGACAGCGGGTCGAGGAGCACGCCCCAGTCGACCGACAGGTCGCCCACGGCGATGAACTCCGCGAGGGTCTGCCCGACGGCCCGCTCGCCCTCGGGCCGTCCCGCCAGCGCGACCACCTGCGCGAGGGAGAGCAGGAAGCTCAGGCCCGACAGGCCGGTCGCGAGCAGGTGCCCCCAGGCGTTGCTCCGCCTGCCGGCGAGCAGCAGCACCGCGGCGCCCACGAGCGGGAGCGCGATCGGCACCCACAGGGTCGCCAGGACGCCGTCCGCGGCGACCGCCGCCCCGCGCAACGGCTCCTCGACCGCGAGCAGCCGGCTCACGGCCGGCTCCGCTCGGCGGCACCCCGGCGAGCGGTAGCCGTCTGGACGGGGTCCGGTAGCGGCTGGGCGTCGGGCAGGGCACCTGCGCTCGGCGGCAGCGGGGGTGCAGCGCTGGGCGCGCGGGTCACCGGGTCTCCTCGGGTCGTGCGGCAGCCCCCGACCGGCCGCGGGGCGGCAGGCGGGAGGACCGGGGCGGTCGGATCGGCTGGCGGGGCAGGGTCAGTACTTCAGCAGGTTGGGGTCGTCCACCGACGCGGAGCGCCGGGTCCGGAAGATCGAGACGATGATCGCCAGGCCGACGACGACCTCCGCGGCCGCGACGACCATGACGAAGAACGCGATCACCTGGCCGTCGAGGGTGCCGGTCGTGCGGGAGAACGTGACCAGCGTCAGGTTGACGCTGTTGAGCATCAGCTCCACGCACATGAACAGCACGATCGCGTTCCGGCGCAGCACGACCCCGAGCGCACCGACGCTGAACAGCGCGGCGGCGAGGAACAGGTAGTAGGCGGGGGTCATCGCTGCGCCTCCCCCTCGAGGGCCTGCGGCCGGCTGACACCGGCCAGCGGCGTCGGCTCCAGGTTCCCGGGCGTGCTCCGCCCGAGCGGGCTGCCGTCGGGCAGCAGCGCCGGACGGTCGACCGAGGCGCCGTGCGCGTACACGCCGGGGCCCGGCAGCGGCGTCGGGTGGGTGCCGGAGAAGCGGTCGCGGGACAGCTCCTTCTGCGTGCGGCGCCGGACCGTCTTCTCGCGCTGCGTGAGCACGCTGGCGCCGAGCGCGGCCGTGATGAGCAGGGCACTCGTCACCTCGAAGGCGACCACGTAGTCGCCGAAGACGAGGCGCGCGATCGCCGCGGGGTTGCCGCCCGCGTTCGCCGCCTCGAGACCTACCGTCTCGGTGTCGGTCATCGCGTCACCGATGGCCAGCACGAGCAGCGACGCCGACCCGAAGGCGAGCAGGCTCCCGAGCACCCGCTGCCCCCGCAGGGTCTCGAGCAAGGAGTCGCTCGAGTCGACGCCCACCAGCATCAGCACGAAGAGGAACAGGATCATGATCGCGCCGGTGTAGACGATGACCTGGACGGCGGCCAGGAACGGCGCGTCCTGCATCGCGTAGAACACCGCGAGGCAGAAGAAGTTCAGCACCAGCAGCAGGGCCGAGTGGACCGCGTTGCGGCTGAACACCATCGCGATCGCGCTCCCCAGCGCGATCGGGGCGAGCACCCAGAAGACGATGGCCTCGCCGGTGGACACCTCGGGCACTAGTGCGCCCCTCCCGCTCGAGTGGGGCTGCCGGTAGCCCGGTCACCGGAGTGCGGGTCACCGCCTCGCTCGGCGCCGAATCCCTCGGCCTTCGAGGTGCCCGGGACGGGCTGGGCCTGGTTGCCGGCACCCACGTAGTAGTCGGTCTCGTTGTCGCCGAGCCGCATGGGGTGCGGCGGCTGCTCCATGCCGGGCAGCAGCGGCGCGAGCAGCTGGTCCTTCGTGAAGATGAGGTCCTGGCGGCTGTCGTCGGCGAGCTCGTACTCGTTGCTCATGGTCAACGACCGCGTCGGGCAGGCCTCGATGCACAGCCCGCAGAAGATGCAGCGCAGGTAGTTGATCTGGTAGACGGCGCCGTACCGCTCGCCCGGCGAGAACCGCGCCTCGTCGGTGTTGTCGGCGCCCTCCACGTAGATCGCGTCCGCCGGGCAGGCCCAGGCGCACAGCTCGCAACCGATGCACTTCTCCAGCCCGTCGGGGTGGCGGTTGAGCACGTGCCGCCCGTGGTAGCGCGGCGCCGTCGGGCGCTTCTCCTCCGGGTACTGCTCCGTCGTCACCTTCTTGAACATGGTGCCGAAGGTGATGCCGAAGCCCTTCACGGACTCAAGCACGTGTCGTCACCTCCTCGCTCTCGAGCGCATGGTGCGGGTCGTCGGCGGCCGGGCCGACGGCGCGGGTGGGGGGCAGGGCCTTCGAATCGCCGACGGGCAGCTGCGGCAGCGGGAACGCGCCCGTGCCCAGCACCTCCCGCGCCGGGTCCTCCGCCGCCGGCTCCTTGCGGAGCCGCTCGGCGGCGAACACGCCGAGGAGCACCGCGACGGCCACGCCGGCCAGGACGAACGCCCGGGTCCGGCCGTCGACCTCCGTCACGAGGATGCGCAGGCAGGCGACAGCGGTCAGCCAGACCAGGGCGCTCGGCACCAGCACTTTCCAACCGAGCGACATGAACTGGTCGTAGCGCATCCGGGGCAGGGTCGCGCGCAGCCAGATGAACAGGAACAGGAACAGGCTCACCTTGACGAGGAAGATGACGACGGGGAAGAAACCGGTGGCGAGCGCGTCAACCTGCGACAGCGGCCACGGGGCTCGCCAGCCGCCGAGGAACAGCGTCACGGCGATCGCCGAGACGGTGACCATGTTGATGTACTCGGCGAGGAAGAACATCGCGAACTTCATCGACGAGTACTCGGTGTGGAAGCCGCCGACCAGCTCGCTCTCGGCCTCGGGCAGGTCGAAGGGCGCGCGGTTGGTCTCCCCGACCATCGAGATGACGAAGATGGCGAAGGACGGGAAGAGCACGACGCCGTACCAGACGCTCTCCTGCGCCGCGACGATCTCGCTCGTGGACAGCGACCCCGCGTAGAGGAAGACCGTCACGAGCGACAGGCCGAGCGAGACCTCGTAGGAGATCATCTGCGCGGCGGACCGCAGCCCGCCCAGCAGCGGGTACGCCGACCCGCTGGCCCAGCCCGCGAGGACGATCCCGTAGACGCCGAGCGAGGACATGGCGAGCACGAACAGCACGCCGACCGGCAGGTCGGTGAGCTGCAGGGGGAACGTCTGGCCCGCGACCGTGACGGTCGGACCGAACGGCACGACCGAGAAGGCCAGGAACGCCGGGATCACGGAGACGATCGGCGCCAGCCAGTACACCGCCTTGTCGGCGGCCGCCGGGACGATGTCCTCCTTGAGCGCGAGCTTGATGCCGTCGGCCAGCCCCTGCAGCGAGCCGCGGGGGCCGGTGCGGTTCGGGCCGGACCGCTGCTGCATCCGGGCCACCAGGCGGCGCTCGAAGAACATCGTCACGAGCACCATGAGGACCAGCAGCACGAAGACGAACAGCGTCTTCGCCAGGATGATCCAGATCGGCTCGGTGCCGAACGCGGTGAGCGGCGTCTGCTCCACCGCCAGCACGGCGCCGGGGACGGCCCCCGCGGGGGCGAGCGCGGTCATGCGGGACTCCCGAGGCTGAGGCGCACCACCGCGCCGGAGGCGGCGGCGAGGTCGCGCCGGACGGCGCTGCCCGGTGAGTTCGTGGGCAGCCAGACGACGCGGTGGGGCAGGTCGGCGAGGACCAGCGGGAGCGTGATGCTCCCACGCTCGCTCGTGACCGTGACCATCGCGCCCTGGGACGCGCCGATCTCGGCCGCGGTCGTGGGCGACAGGTGCAGGCGGGGCTGCTTCGCCGTGCCGGCGAGGAACGGCTCGCCGTCCTGCATGCGCCCGGCGTCGAGCAGCCAGTGCCAGGTGGCGAGCACCGCCTCACCGGCCCGCGCGCGCGGCGCCGGGGCGACCGGGACCTGCGGCGCGGGGGGCGGGGTGTAGGCGCGGGCACCGAGGCCCTGCATCTCCTGCCGGGCGACCGCGACGTCGGGCACCCCGAGGTCGACGCCCATCGCGCCGGCGAGGACGTGCAGCACGCGGATGTCGGGCAGGGCGCCCGTGTTGCGCAGCGTCACGTCGTACGGGCGGGGCCGGCCCTCCCAGTCGACGTACGTGCCGCTCTTCTCCACGGGCGGCGCGACGGGGAGCACGACGTCCGCGCGGCGGGTGACCGCCGACTCGCGCACCTCCAGGCTCACGACGAAGCCCACGGACTCGAGCACCGACAGCGCCAGCGCCGGGTCGGGGAGGTCGTCCGGGTCGACGGACCCGACGAGCAGGCCACCGAGGACGCCGTCCCGAGCGGCCGCGAGCATCCCGTCGAGGCTCCGGCCGCGGGCCACCGGCAGCGCGGCGCCCCAGCGCCCGCCCAGCTC
>JALYNB010000457.1 GCA_030773395.1 Actinomycetota bacterium | reverse complement strand
CCACATGACCTCGTCGGCGGCGGCGGCGCGGTCGAGCGGGTCCACGACCGCGGCCAGGGCGTGGAGGTCAGGCGCGTCCGGGATGGCGGTCAGGGCAGCGTGGTCCATGCGCGGAGCGTGCGGCTTCCGCCGACTTGGTGTCCAGCGTGATCCCGGTCATCCGTGGCCGTTCACCCGGGTGGCGCAGCACCGCCAGCTCGGCCTGCTGGGCGGCCTGCGTGTCGTCCAGCCCCGCGGGGGTGGTGCGGTGGACGTCGAGCCAGGCCTCGAGCGTGGTGCGCTCGTCGGCGTTCAGCGGCGGCATCGGGCGGGTGTTCGGGTCCACCGGGTGATCGTGCAGAGGCGTGTTTCAGTCGTCGTCCATGGGCTGCCAAGCGTGCGGGATCGGGTAGAGCGGCTTGATCGCCGCCGGCGGCTTGAACCGCCGCCACGTCCCCTCCGGCTGGGCCAGCCGGTCGGCGACGGCGTACATCACCGCCGGGTTGTGCCCCAGCCCGCAGTGGCTGCCCCGCACCTCGATGTTCTCCCGCCGGGGGCCGGCCGTGTCCATGCAGGTGTGCCAGGCGACGATGCCGTCCGTACGACTGTAGACCGCCGTCGAGGGCACCTCGAGCGGCTCGTCGGGCCGCTGCCACTCGGGTAGGTCGCCGGGGACGACGTGCAGGTGGGAGTAGCGCTCGAACGCGCGCGTCGCGCGGCTCTGGGAGGGGCGCACCAGCCGGAACGGGCTCGCCAGCGTGATCACCTGCCGGACGCACTCGGGGTGCTCGCGCGTCAGCGCCCGGGCGTAGAGGCCGCCGAGGCTCCAGCCGATAACGGTGATCGGGCTGCCCCCGTCCTGCACCATCCGGTGGAACCGGTCGCGCATGCCGTCCATGATCTTGCCGGTGGGGCCGACGTTCGTGCCGAGCTTCCAGCCGCCGACGAAGTAGCCCAGGGAGCGCAGGTAGCGGCGCAGGGCCCAGGTGGACTCGTCACCGGCAAGCAGGCCGGGTAACACGAGCACGCGGTGGCCGTCGCCCTTCGGGGCGAGCTGGAGCAGCGGCCGGGCGGCCAGGTAGGCGCCCAACTCGATGCCCGTGCGACCTGGCTCCAGCGCGAGCAGGTACGCCGGGGGCGGGTCGCCCTTGCGCCGGCCGGTGGCGGTCAGGCGCGGGCGCAGGGACGGACGGTCCACCACTCACCCCTCGCTTCGCACGGCTGAGGGGATCGTAGGTCGGCGCTGGTGGGCGCTTCGCGCAGGGCGGTCAGCGGCCCGAGGGCAGCGCCCGCACGTCCTGCGCTGACAGGGGCGGGCAGACGATCCGGCTCCGGCCGCCGCTGCGGTCGGTCGTGTGCAGCGACATCGGCCGGAAGCAGACCGAGCACTCCTCGTCGACGGGGACGTACTCGCGCTCCGGCGTGTCGTACGGCCCCACCTGGGCGGGCCCGAAGACCGGGAACAGCGCGCGGTCGATCCGGCTGCTCTGCGGCCGGCCGCCCTCGGTCGGCTTCTTGTCCCGCTTGCGCCAGCGCACCCGCCGTACCTCCGATGCTGTCCGATCTTTCACGCTACGCGCAGGTCCGGCGGTCGGCAGCCCGGGGCGGTGCCCTGCGCCACAGGAGTGGTCTTCCCGGCACCCGCTCCAGCTGCGGCGTCCCCCCTCCGATCCAGTGACCATGAGACGTGAGCTGGGCCGGCTGCCCCTGGTCGTGGTGTTCGGGGTCGTGAGCCTGCTCGCCATGACCGTCGTCGCCGGCGTGCTCCACACCGCCCTGCGCGGCATGATCGAGGAACGCGCCGTGTCGGAGGCCATCCGTGCCGGCGAGTTCGCGGCGCACGTGGGCCTGCGGCCCGTCCTCCCCGACGAGCTCATCGGCGCAAAGCTCGACGAGGACGCCCGGCGGCGGGTCGACGAGGCCGTGGCGAGCGGGCTCGGCAACGGCGTCCTTACGCGGGTGAAGGTGTTCGACCGCGAGGGGCTCATCCTCTACAGCGACAACCCCGACGTCATCGGCACCCGGCGGCCGACCGACGACCCCTTCTGGCGTCGGCTGGTCGACGACGACCTCGCCGGCCACAAGTTCGCCGACACGGACCGGGGTGACCACGCGGGGGAGCGGCACCTGGGCCAACTCATGGAGGTGTTCGTACCGCTGCACGACGAGCCGGGTCAGGTCGTCGGCGTCGCCGAACTCTACGTCCCTTTCGACAGGGTGCAGGCCGGGATCGTCGCGGACACCACTCGCCTGGTGGTGCTCCTCGTGGGCGGCCTCGCGTTCCTCTGGCTCGTCCTGTTCCGGCTCGTGCAGGTCGTCTCGCGCCAACTGCGGCGTGAGCTGGAGCGCAACGAGTACCAGGCCCTGCACGACGCGCTCACGGGACTCCCGAACCGCACTCTGCTGTTCGACCGCGTCGACCGCGCCATCAGCGAGGCGGACCGGCACGGGACGCAGGTCGGCGTGCTGCTCCTGGACCTGGACCGCTTCAAGGAGGTCAACGACACCCTCGGGCACCACAACGGCGACCGTCTGCTGGTCGAGGTCGCCTCCCGCCTCCGCGGGGTGCTCCGGTCCGCGGACACGCTGGTCCGTCTCGGCGGGGACGAGTTCGCCGTCCTGGTTCCGGACGTCGACGGTGACGCCGACGTGGGGGCCCTCGCCCGGCGGCTGGTCGAGGTGCTCAAGCGGCCGGTGGACATCGACGGGCTCAGCGTCGCCGTCGGGGTGAGCGTGGGCATCGCGCTGCACCCCGAGGACGGGACCACCCCGCAGGTGCTGCTGCAGCGTGCCGATGTCGCGATGTACGTCGCCAAGACGTCGCACTTGCACTTCGCCCGGTACTCCGAGGACGCCGACCACTACAGCCCTGAGCGGCTGGCGCTGCTCGGGGAGCTCCGGCACGCGCTGGAGCGCGACGAGCTGGCCCTGTACTTCCAGCCCAAGGCCGACACGCGCACGGGCCGGGTCCACGGACTCGAGGCCCTGCTCCGCTGGCACCACCCCGAGCGCGGGCTGATCCCGCCCGACGTGTTCATCCCGCTGGCCGAGCACACAGGGCTCATCGACGAGGTCACTCCCTTCGTGGTCGAGCAGGCGCTGACCGAGTGCGCCCGCTGGGGCGCCGCCGGTCACGACGTGTCGGTCTCGGTGAACGTGTCCGTGCGCAACCTCGTGGACCGCGGGTTCCCGGACCGTGTCGCCGAGCTGTTGACCGCGTCGGGAGTGCCGGCGTCGCGTCTGGTGCTGGAGCTCACGGAGAGCGCACTGATGACCGACCCGGACACGGCGCTCGACGTGCTGAACGCGCTCAAGGCGGTGGGCGTCGTTCTGTCCATCGACGACTACGGCAGCGGCTACTCGTCCCTCGCCTACTTGCAGCAGTTGCCCGTGGACGAGCTGAAGATCGACCGGCAGTTCGTCCGCCAGATCGGCGAGCGGGACAAGGACCGCGCAATCGTCCGGTCGACGGTCGACCTGGGCAGGAACCTCGGCCTGCTCGTCGTCGCCGAGGGGGTCGAGGACCAGGCCGCCTGGGACACCCTGGCGGAGGCTGCCTGCGACGTCGTCCAGGGCTACTTCCTCAGCCGCCCCATCCCGGCCGGCGACGTGCTGGCCTGGCTGGACCGGTACGACCCGGCGGAGCGCGCCGGCGACCGGCTGGCCCTGCGGGCGGCCTGAGACCGCAGTTCCCCCGGTGCGGAGCCAGACGGGCACCCGCCATGCCTGGCCCCGGCCAGGTCGTCGTCGATCTGCTCGCCGCGCCGGTCACGCAGCTCGACCTGCCCTGCGCGAGGGGTACGTCCTACTCTGGGAGGCTGGCCACGCCGTACGTGCCCGGCTTCCAGTGGGTCGGGACGTGCGACGGCCTACTCGCCTGGTCTCCGACGAGGGCCGGTATGGCGCCCGGTGGCGCAGCCTGGCCGGACGGGCGGTGGTGCCGGCCGGCGACCTGGTGCCGCTCGAGCTCACGCGGGAGCAGTGCGCGGACGCGCTCCGCCCCGGGAGCGGAGTCCGGGAGGCTTGTCCTGGCGACCCGGAGGGCAAGGGATGAGCGTCACACCGTGACCTAGTTCCTGAGGAGGGCGCATGACGACCGACCGAGGAGACGCCGGGAGCACCCCGGTGGGGACCACCGGTGGCGCCGGTGGCGGGACGGGCGGCACCGACTCGCCGTACGAGATCGGCTTCGCCACGGACGACGCCAGGGGAACCGACGAGACCGGCCCCCAGCCGCTGGACCCGGAGCACGAGGACGAGCAGGTCCGCGGCGACGCCTGAGCCACGCGGAGGCACGCCCGGCTCACGCCGGTGACGCCGTCGGTCACACCACGGCGCGCTCGGGCCGGGCGGCGCCCGCGGTCGCGAACGGCCCCGCGTCCGGCGGCCTGACGTCGACCACCGCGGGGGGGCCCTAGCACGAGGTCGCGCACGTCCTCGGCGATGGCCGTCCTCTGAGGATCCCGTGCCCGGAGAACCCGGTCGGGGAGAGGAACCGGCTGACGCCGTCGAGGGATGCCCGCCGCCCGCTCTCCACACGACCCCGGCAGCGTCACCGGGATCGGGCGTTCCGGGACCGGGTCGTGGAGTTGCGGGACCCGGAGGCCAGGGTCAGGCTCGGCCTGACCTGCCCGACCCTGACCCCATCGGAGGCACGTGTGACGTCCCCTTCTGTCCCCCGCCCAGTTGGAGCCCGCCGCGTCGGGCTCGCGATCGTGGGTCTCGGTGGCGCCGTCGCGACGACGGCGGCGGCGGGGCTGGAGCTGCTCCGGCTCGGCGCTGCGGGTCCCGAGGGGCTGCCGCTCGCCGAGCTTGAGGGCCAGGTGGCCGGGCTGGCGTCGTACGACGACCTGGTCGTGGGCGGGTGGGACCTCGACGGCAGCGACCTCGCGAAGGCCGCCGAGGTCCACGGGGTGCTCGACTCACGCCAGCTCGACCTGGCCCGGCAGGGCCTGTCGCGGGTGACGCCGTGGGCGGCCGCGGGGGACGCCGCATTCTGCCGCAACGTGCTGGGCGGCAACACGGTGCTCGCCGAGGGCCGCCGCGCCCAGGTCGACGTCATCCGCCAGGACCTGCAGCGGTTCCGCGCGGAGGAGGGGCTCGGCGGCTGCGTCGTCGTGAACCTCGCCAGCACGGAGCGCTGGCCCGACCTCACGGCGCCCGCGCTGCAGACCCCGGAGGCGTTCGAGGCCGCCCTCGACAGCGACGACCCGGCGGTCAGCCCGGGGATGCTCTACGCCTACGCGGCGATCGTCGAGGGCTGCGGCTACCTGAACTTCACGCCGTCCATGGCGGCCGACGTGCCGGCGCTGACCGCGCTCGCCGAGCAGCGGGGCGTCCCGGTGGCCGGCAAGGACGGCAAGACCGGCCAGACGATGATGAAGACGGTGCTGGCGCCCGCCTTCCGCAGCCGGGCGCTGCGCGTCGAGGGGTGGTACTCGACGAACATCCTCGGCAACCGCGACGGGCTCGCGCTCGACGACCCCAACTCGCTGGAGAGCAAGCTCAACACGAAGGGCTCCGTGCTCGACTCGATCCTCGGCTACCCGGTCGAGGACCACGTCGTGCGGATCGACTACTACCGGCCGCGGGGCGACGCCAAGGAGGCCTGGGACGCGATCGACCTCGTGGGCTTCCTCGGCCAGCGCATGCAGGTCAAGGTCGACTTCCAGTGCCGCGACTCGATCCTCGCGGCGCCGCTCGCCATCGAGCTCGCCCGGCTCACCGACCTCGCCCAGCAGCGCGGCCAGGGCGGCGTGCAGGAGCAGCTCGGCTGGTTCTTCAAGGCGCCCATGACGGCGGTGGGCGGCGTGCCCGAGCACGCGCTGCACCGCCAGGAGCGAGTCCTGCTCGACTGGCTGCTCGGCGGGAGCACCGCCGGCGAGCGCCAGTGACGGTCGCGCTCCCCCGTCCGGTGGAGGCGTGGGGCGGCGTCGTCGCCGCGCTGCGCCCCCTGCTCGCGGAGGTCGGCGACGCCAAGCGCGTCCGCGTCGCCGCCGCCCCCGGCTCGCTGGCGGAGCAGGCCTTCCTGCGCTCCTGGGCGCGGCTCGTCGCCGGGGAGGACCCGGAGGCGGTCGCCTTGTCGGAGACCGCCTCGGCCGTCGCGCGGGCTCGGCTGGCGGGCATCGACACCACGGTCCTCACCGGGGCGGGGCTGACGCGGGAGCAGGCCGGGGACGTGCTGCGGCGCGCCTTCGACGAGGTCGCGGGGCCGCTGCCGGCGGCGGAGCGGCTGCGGGCGCACCTCGGGCCCCTGCCGGCC
>JALYNB010000456.1 GCA_030773395.1 Actinomycetota bacterium | reverse complement strand
CGCCGGCCTCCAGCCCCGGCACCCGGGCGTCCGTCGCCGCCGCGGCGGTGTGCAGCACGACGGTCGCGAGGCCGAAGCGGCGTTCCAGCGGCCCGGAGGTGACATCGACGAACTGCATGCGCCCGTAGGGGACGACGGACAGCCGGTGCACCAGCACGCCGCGGCGGACGAGCAGGTCGGCGGCCCGCTCGGCGTACCCCCAGGCGGCGTGCCGCGTCGCCGCCGTGCGCCACCCCACGCCGCCGACTCCGAGGGCGACGACGGCGCCGGCGAGCAGGCCCCGGATGCCGAGCACCGCCACGGCGGGCACGGTGGCGACGAGCGCGGCCGCGCCGGCGAGCAGCAGCGCGGTCAGCCGCCACAGGGGCAGCGCGCGCGGGGAGAGGCCGGACCAGGCCGCGTCGGACAGTGCGCCCGGCCCCGGCGGCTCGGCGGGGACGCCGGGGGCACTGGACACCCGTCCATCCTGCCCCGCCTCCGTGCGGCGGTGGCGGCGGCACGGCGAGCCGTCCCGGCCCCGGTGGGGGACACTACCCAGCGTGAGCGTGGCGGCGAGGGGCAGGCCCACCCGGCAGACAGTGTTCCTCGCGCTCGCGTTCGCCCTGCTGGTGACGAGCGTCCTGGTGGGTGCGGTCGCGCAGCTGGTCTACGGCACCGACGAGCGGCAGGTCGTCGTCGACCTCGCGCTGGGCCACGACCCGGAGCGGCGGGAGGCCCTGCGGTCCGAGTGCGGCCGCCTCCCCGGCGTCACCCTCGTCGCCGACCGCGGCAAGGCCGCGCAGGCCTCGCGCTTCCCCGCGCGGTTCTCGATCTCCGGGGCGACGGTGCAGCAGGAGCAGGCGCTGTTCACGTGCATCGGTCAGTACGACGACATCGTCATGGGGGCCCGCCGGGAGGGCCAGGCCTGAGAGGTGGGGTCCCCAGCGGTCAGCCCACCGTCTCCGCGGCGACCTCCGCCCCGGTGACCCGCTCGGCCCCGGTGTAGACGTTCATCGTCGTGCCGCGC
Organism: Actinomycetota bacterium; assembly: GCA_030773395.1. Classification (GTDB taxonomy): domain Bacteria; phylum Actinomycetota; class Actinomycetes; order JALYNB01; family JALYNB01; genus JALYNB01. The sequence goes on along the minus strand of JALYNB010000456.1, from coordinate 6,473 downwards.
AGGAAGCCGACCAGGGTCGCGCCCGACTCGGCGGCGAGTTCCACCGCGAGCGAGCTCGGCGCCGAGACCGCGGCCAGCACGGGGATGCCCGCGACGACAGCCTTCTGCGCCAGCTCGAACGACGCCCGCCCGCTGACGAGGAGCACGCACCCGGTCAGTGGCAGCCGCCCCTCGCGGCCCGCCCAGCCCACGACCTTGTCGACGGCGTTGTGGCGCCCGACGTCCTCGCGCAGGCACAGCAGCTCGCCGTCCGCGGTGAACAGGCCCGCGGCGTGCAGCCCCCCCGTCCGGTCGAAGACCCGCTGCGCGGCCCGCAGCCGGTCGGGCAGCTCCGCGAGCACCGCCGGGTCGACCCGGGTGTCGTCGCCCGCGACGTCGTACGGCGACCGCGTCCGGATCGCGTCGATGCTCGCCTTGCCGCAGACCCCGCAGGAGGAGGTCGTGTAGAAGGAGCGGTCCAGCGACAACTCGGGCAGTACGACACCCGGCGCGAGCGTCACGTCGAGCACGTTGTAGGTGTTCTCCTCGCCGGGGCTCGCGCACCAGATCGCGCGGGCGACCGCGTCGGCCCGCGGGATGAGGCCCTCCGTGAGGAGGAAGCCGGTGGCGAGGTCGAGGTCGTCGCCGGGGGTGCGCATCGTCACCGCGATCGGCCGGCCCCCGACGCGGACCTCCAGGGGCTCCTCGACGGCGAGGCTGTCGGCCCGGGCGCGGCGGCCCGGCCCGTCCCCGCTCACGTCGAGCCGGACCACCCGCCGCTGTGCCGTCACCCTGCCCACGGCTCGACCGTACGCCGCACGCAGGGCGCACGCAGGGCGCACGCGCGTCGCGGCCGCCCAGGACCACACACACCCCGGCTGCCCCCTAGGGTGCGGATCTGTCCGGCCGCGGGTAGTCAGGTCGGACTCACTCCGAGCGGAGGCAATCTCGTGGGTCTGAAGGAGACGTTCCTCGGCTGGCCGGTGCTGCGCCAGCTCACCGGGGACGACCCCCTGGGCCGGGGTGCGGCGGCCCAGTCGAAGGGCAGCAAGACGCTGGTCCCGCGCACGCTGACCGCCGACCGGGTCGCCCGGTCCGTCTGCCCGTACTGCGCGGTCGGCTGCGGCCAGCGCGTGTTCGTCAAGGACGAGAAGGTCATCCAGATCGAGGGTGACCCGGCGAGCCCGATCAGCCGCGGGCGGCTGTGCCCGAAGGGGTCGGCGAGCCACCAGCTGGTCACGAGCTCCACCCGCCAGACGAAGGCGCTCTACCGCCGGCCCTTCGGGACGGAGTGGGAGGAGCTCGACGTCGACACGGCGACGGAGATGATCGCGGACCGCGTGCTGAAGGCCCGGCGCGAGACGTGGGAGGACGTCGACCGCGACGGCAACAAGCTGAACCGCTTCCGGGGGGTGGCGAGCCTCGGCGGGGCGACCCTCGACAACGAGGAGAACTACCTCATCAAGAAGCTGTTCACGGCGATGGGGGCCATCCAGCTCGAGAACCAGGCCCGCATATGACACAGCTCCACGGTCCCCGGTCTGGGGGCCTCGTTCGGTCGCGGCGGCGCGACCAACTTCCAGCAGGACCTCGCCAACGCTGACTGCATCATCATCGAGGGCTCGAACATGGCGGAGGCCCACCCCGTGGGCTTCCAGTGGGTGATGGAGGCCAAGGCCCGCGGGGCGACGGTCATCCACATCGACCCCCGCTACTCGCGCACCAGCGCCGTGGCGGACGTGCACGTGCCGATCCGCGCGGGCACCGACATCGTGTTCCTCGGCGGGATCATCAACCACGTCCTGTCGAACGGGCTCGACTTCCGCGAGTACGTGGCGGCCTACACGAACGCCGCCACGCTCGTCAGCGAGGACTTCGTCGACTCCGAGGACCTCGACGGGGTGTTCTCGGGCTTCGATCCGGAGACGCGGACGTACGACATGTCCTCGTGGGCGTACGCGCGCACCGAGGGGGCCCAGCGGGAGGAGCGCAAGCAGACCCCGGGCGAGTCCAGCGAGACGAACTCCTCGCACGACCAGGGATCGCACGGCCCGGCCGTGGAGCGGCCGCAGGAAGCGGAGAAGGACCCGACGCTGCAGCACCCGCGCTGCGTCTACCAGGTGCTCAAGCGCCACTTCGCCCGTTACACGCCGGAGATGGTCCAGGAGACCTGCGGGATCCCGGTGGAGCAGTTCCTCCGGGTGGCCGACACGTGGGCGCGCAACTCCGGCCGGGAGCGCACGACCGCGCTCTGCTACGCCGTGGGCTGGACGCACCACAGCACCGGCGTGCAGATCATCCGCACGGCGAGCATCCTGCAGCTCCTGCTCGGCAACATGGGCCGGCCCGGCGGCGGAATCATGGCCCTGCGGGGCCACGCCAGCATCCAGGGCTCGACCGACGTCCCGACGCTGTTCAACCTGCTGCCCGGCTACTTGCCGATGCCGAGCGCGGGCGTGCACGAGACGCTCGACGACTACGTCGAGGCCATCGTCGGCCAAGGGCAGAAGGGCTTCTGGCACAACGCCCGCGCCTACATCGTCAGCCTGCTGAAGGCGTGGTATGGCGACGCGGCGACCGCGGAGAACGACTACTGCTGGGACCGGGTCCCCAAGCTCAACGGCGACCACGGCACCTACCGGCAGGTCTTCGACATGGTCGACGGCCGGCTCACGGACTTCCACGGGGAGGGCGAGGGCAAGCTCCAGGGCTACTTCCTCCTCGGCCAGAACCCGGCGGTCGGGTCCGGGCAGGCACGCCTGCAGCGCCTCGGCCTGGCCAACCTCGACTGGCTCGTGGTCCGCGACCTCCAGATGATCGAGAGCGCCACGTTCTGGAAGGACTCGCCCGAGGTCGAGACCGGCGAGATCGTGCCCGAGCAGTGCGCGACGGAGGTGTTCTTCCTCCCCGCGGCGAGCCACGTGGAGAAGGCCGGGACGTTCACCCAGACCCAGCGGATGCTGCAGTGGCGCGAGCAGGCGGTCGAGCCCCCGGGCGACGCGCGCTCGGAGCTGCACTTCTTCTTCCACCTGGGCCGGATCCTGCGGGAGCGGCTCGCGGGCTCGACCGACCCGCGCGACCGGGGGCTGCTCGACCTGACCTGGGACTACCCGATCCACGGTGAGGGGTCCCGCGGGGAGCCGGACGCCAACGACGTCCTCCGCGAGATCAACGGGTACGACCTCACCACCGGGCAGCTCCTGGCGTCGTTCCCCGACCTCCGCGACGACGGCACGACGTCGTCCGGCTGCTGGATCTACTGCGGGGTCTACAAGGACGGCGTCAACCAGTCCGCCCGGCGCACGCCGCACTGGGAGCAGGGCGACTGGGTCGCCCGGGAGTGGGGCTGGGTCTGGCCGTCCGACCGGCGGATCCTCTACAACCGCGCGTCCGCCGACCCCGACGGCAAGCCGTGGAGCGAGCGCAAGGCGCTGGTGTGGTGGGACGAGCAGGCCGGTCAGTGGACCGGCCACGACGTGCCGGACTTCGTCAAGGACCGGGCGCCGTCGTACCGGCCGCCGGAGGGCGCCCGCGGTGTCGCGGCCCTCGCGGGTGACGACCCGTTCGTCATGCAGGCCGACGGCAAGGGCTGGCTGTACGCGCCGAACGGCGTGCTGGACGGCCCGATGCCGACGCACTACGAGCCCTACGAGTCGCCGTTCCGCAATCCGCTGCACACGCAGCAGGCGAACCCGACGCGCGAGGTCTACGAGCGGCCCGACAACCCGACCGCGCCGAGCCCCCCGGAGGCGGGGTCCGAGGTGTTCCCGTACGTGTTCACCACGTACCGGCTCACGGAGCACCACACCGCGGGCGGCATGAGCCGCTTCCTGCCCTACCTGGCGGAGCTGCAGCCGGAGTTCTTCTGCGAGGTCAGCCCCGAGCTGGCCGCGGAGCGGGGTCTCAAGCACCTCGGCTGGGCGACGATCACCACCCCGCGGGCGGCCGTCGAGGCCCGCGTCCTCGTCACCGACCGGATGAAGCCCCTGCCGGTGCAGGGCAGGGTGGTCCACCAGATTGGGCTCCCCTACCACTGGGGGCAGGGCGGTCTGTCGACCGGCGACAGCGCCAACGACCTCCTGGGGATCGCCCTCGACGCGAACGTCCACATCCAGACGACCAAGGCCGGAACGTGTGACATCCAGCCCGGCCGACGGCCGCGCGGGCGTGACCTCCTGCGGTACGTGGAGGAGTACAACCAGCGCGCGGGGATCACGACCACGACGGGCAGCGCGGCACGCACGTCCGACTGGATCGAGGCGCACCCCGGCGTCACGGCCGACCCGATCCTGCCCGGGCACGCCGGCGCGGGCCAGGGCGTGGGCGGCAGCCGGCCGGCAGTCCAGGTGCAGGAGAGAGGGACCTCCTCGTGAGCAACAGCCTGTTCGGCCCGCTCGACCCGGCGCTCGACGCCGGGTGGACGGAGAAGCCGAAGCCGCGCGTCGGCTTCTTCACCGACACCTCGGTCTGCATCGGCTGCAAGGCCTGCGAGGTCGCCTGCAAGACGTGGAACGCGCTGCCCGAGGACGGCATCAACCTCCTCGGCATGTCGTTCGACAACACCGGCAGCCTCGGGGCCAACTCGTGGCGCCACGTGGCCTTCATCGAGCAGCCCAAGCAGGTCGGCCACCAGGACCCGGGCCTCGACGGCCTGCCCGTCGGGGCCCCCGTGACCGACGTGCTCAACCGCGCCCTCGGGGAGGCGGTGTCGAAGACCGACACCAACCCCCTCGGGACGGCGGACGAGCAGGTCGACATCCTCGGCAACCTGCCGCAGGGCGGTGTCCCGATCCCGGCGGCAGCGCCGGGGCTGCCCCCGCGCCCCCCGACGGACCCGTCCGGGCCGAGCCCGGCGGTCGAGCTGGGCATGCCGGGCAGCGGCCCGCCGGGGGCGACCGGCGGCGCCGAGGGGCGCAGTGAGTTCCGCTGGCTGATGGAGTCGAACGTCTGCAAGCACTGCACGCACGCGGGCTGCCTGGACGTCTGCCCCACGGGCGCGTTGTTCCGCACGGAGTTCGGCACGGTCGTCGTGCAGCAGGACATCTGCAACGGCTGCGGCTACTGCATCCCGGCCTGCCCGTACGGCGTGATCGACCAGCGCAAGGACCCGAGCGGCGGCCACGGCGGCAAGGTGCACGCCCGCAAGGGCCAGACCGGGGGCGACGAGCAGAGCGCCGGCTCGCGGTCCGGCGGCCACCGCTCCGACACCTACGGGGTCGGGCTCGCCCAGAAGTGCACGCTCTGCTACGACCGGCTCAAGGACGACCTGACGCCGGCCTGCGCCCAGGCGTGCCCGACGCAGTCGATCCAGTTCGGCGAGCTCGACGAGCTCCGCGAGCGGGCCGCCAAGCGCGTCGAGGTGCTGCACGAGGCGGGGGTGGCCGACGCGCAGCTCTACGGCCACGACCCCAACGACGGCGTCGGCGGCACAGGAGCGTTCTTCCTCCTGCTCGACCAGCCCGAGGTCTACGGGTTCCCGCCCGACCCGGTCGTGCCGACGAAGAACCTCCCGGTGATGTGGCGGCAGGCCGGGTTCGCGGCCGCGGCGCTCGTCGCCGGTGCCGTCGCGGCCTTCGCGGGGGCACGCCGGTGACCGCGCACGCCGAGACGGGCACGAGCGGGAGCAGCGCGGGGGCTCACCCCGGCGACGGCCCTGCCGCCGGCGTGGTGACCCGGGAGGGGCAGCAGCACCGGCGCGAGAGCGAGCAGGCCCGCATGTGGGAGGGGGGCCACCGCAAGGGCGGCGACCACGGGGGCAGGAAGCGGCGCCGTCGCCCCGACCCGCACTCGATGGTGCCCGAGGCCGAGTTCACGTCGTACTACGGCCGGCCGATCATCAAGGCCCCCGTGTGGACGTGGGACATCGCCGCCTACCTCTTCCTCGGCGGGGTGGCGGGCGGGTCGTCCCTGCTGGCCGCCGGCGCGGACGCCACCGGCGCGACGTCGCTGCGGCGACAGGCGCGGGCCACTGCGCTCGCCGCGATCGGCGCCAGCACCTACTTCCTCATCCACGACCTCGGCCGGCCCTCGCGGTTCCACCACATGCTGCGCGTGGTCAGGCCGACCTCGCCGATGAGCATGGGCACGTGGATCCTCAGCGCGTACGGCCCGGCCGCCGGCCTGGCCGCGATGAGCGAGCTCGCGCCCCTGCTGCCGCGGCGGGGCGTGCTCGGGCTAGCCCGCCGGGTCGCACCGGCGGCCGGCAGCGTGGCCGGCGGGGTCGCCGCGCTGACGGCGCCCGCCCTGACGACGTACACGGCGGTGCTGCTGGCGGACACCAGCGTCCCGACGTGGCACGCCTCTCGGCACGAGCTGCCGTTCGTCTTCGCCGGGAGCGCGGCGGCCGCCGCCAGCGGCGCGGCCCTGATCGCCAACCCGGTCGCCGCGGCGGGTCCGGCCCGGCGTCTCGCGGTGCTCGGCAGCGTGCTCGAGCTGGCCGCGGACACGGTGATGGAGCGCCGGCTCGGCCTGCTCGCGGAGCCGCTGCACGCCGG
>JALYNB010000455.1 GCA_030773395.1 Actinomycetota bacterium | reverse complement strand
GGGCAGGTCCTGGTACGGCGGCACGCCGCCAGTCTGCGTCACCGGGACGCGCGGGCCGCGGAGGCTAGCCTCGACCGTCCCAGCCGCCCCGGACGAGGAGACCCGTGCCCCGCGCGCTCATCACCGGCATCACCGGCCAGGACGGCCTCTACCTCGGCGAGCTGCTTGCGGCGAAGGGCTACGAGGTCTTCGGCATGGTCCGCGGGCAGAGCAACCCGAAGATCCAGACGGTCGAGAAGGTCGTCCCGACGGTCCAGCTCGTCGAGGGCGACCTCACCGACCTCCCGTCGCTCATCGGCGCGCTCGAGGTTGCGCAGCCGGACGAGGTCTACAACCTCGGTGCGCTCAGCTTCGTCGGGCTGTCGTGGAAGCAGGCCGAGCTGACGGGCGACGTCACGGGCATGGGCGTGCTGCGCATGCTCGAGGCCGTCCGCATCCACACGCAGCACCAGATGGACCGGGTGCGCTTCTACCAGGCGTCCAGCTCAGAGATGTTCGGCAAGGTCCGGGAGACGCCGCAGACGGAGCTGACGCCGTTCCACCCGCGCTCGCCGTACGGGGTGGCGAAGACCTTCGGTCACTACATGACGGTGAACCACCGGGAGTCCTACGGGGCCTTCGCCTGCTCCGGGATCCTGTTCAACCACGAGAGCCCTCGGCGGGGCTACGAGTTCGTCACGCGCAAGGTCACCCGCGCGGCGGCGCGGATCGCGCTGGGCCTGCAGGACACGGTGAGCCTCGGCAACCTCGAGGCCCGGCGCGACTGGGGCTTCGCGGGCGACTACGTCGAGGCGATGTGGCGGATGCTGCAGCAGGACGCCCCCGATGACTACGTCGTCGCCACGGGCCGGACCCACTCGATCCGCGACCTGCTCGACGTGGCCTTCGCCCGCGTCGGCATCGAGGACTGGGAGGCGAGGGGGCTCGTCATCCAGGACCCGCGCTTCCTGCGCCCCGCGGAGGTCGACCTGCTCATGGGCGACCCGTCGAAGGCCCGCGAGCGACTGGGCTGGTCGCCGACGATTCCCTTCCGCCAACTGGTCGAGATGATGGTCGACTCCGACCTGGACAACGAGCGCCGGCTCGCCCGGCAGGAACAGTGACACCCCCGCCTCTATAACACTCAGTAGATCGCCCATACACTCTTTGTGATCGACACGACAGGGCGGCGCCAGCAGCGCGCCCGAGGAGGACGGGTTCATGACGACAAGGGCGTTCCGCTGGCAGCGCGGGGCACGGGGAGCGGCCGTCGCGGTCGTGGCGGCGGCAGCGCTGCAGGCCGGGGCCACGCCGGCGCAGCCCGCCGACTGCACGGTGCGCGGCGAGATCTCCACCTTCTGGACGAGCGCGGGCGGGGCGCGCTCCTGGCTCGGGGCGTGCGTGACCGACGAGCGGTCGGTGGCCGGCGGGGTCCGCCAGGACTTCGTCGGCGGCGCCGTCTACTGGAACCAGGCCACCGGCACGACCAGCGTCCGCGGCGACATCAAGGCCCGCTACGACCGGCTCGGCGCCAGCGGCGGTCAGCTGGGGGTGCCGGTGACGCACGAGCGGCCCACGCCCCTGCGCCCCGGCGCGTTCAACCACTTCCGGCGCGGCTCCATCTACTGGAGCCCGGTCACGGGCGCTCACGCCGTCTGGGGCGCGGTCCGCGACCGATGGGCCGGGCTCGGCTGGGAGAGCAGCCGACTCGGGTTCCCGACGACCGGCGAGCTGCGCACGCCGGCCCGTCCCGGCGCCTTCCACCACTTCCAGGGCGGTTCGGTCTACTGGAGCCCGACGAGCGGAGCCCACCCCGTCTGGGGGGCCATCCGTGACCGCTGGGCGAGCATGGGCTGGGAGAACTCCTCGCTCGGCTTCCCGACGAGCGCCGAGTACGGCGTCCCCGGGGGCGTCCGGCAGGACTTCCAGAACGGGTCGGTGACCTGGGACGCGCGCACCGGCGCCACGTCGGTCGGCACGCGGGGCGCCAGCCGCGGTTACGGGCCCGGCGACCAGGTGCGTGCGGCCTTCTACTACGGCTGGTTCCCGTCGAGCTTCGAGATCCCGGGCACTCGCTTCCACCCGTCGGCGGGGCGTTACAGCACGCAGGACCCGGCCGCCGTCCAGCGGCAGATCGCCGAGATGCGCTACGCCGGCATCCAGGCGGGCATCGCCTCGTGGTGGGGCCCGGAGACGATCCCGGACCAGTACCGCGACTACGCGGCCTCGGTGACCGACCGGAGCCTGCGGGTCGGGCTCGCCGCGGCCGAGGGCACGCCGTTCACCTGGGGCATCTACTACGAGGACGAGGCCGCGGAGAACCCCCCCGTGGCGCAGCTGCGTGCCGACCTCCACTACGTCAAGTCGCGGTACACGGGCCACCCGAACTTCCTCTACCGCAACGGCAAGCCGGTGGTCTTCGTCTGGCCCGGCGCCGGCGACACCTGCGAGATGGTCCGCCGGTGGGAGCAGGCGGCGCCGGACTTCTACGTCGTGCAGAAGGTGTTCGCCGGCTGGCAGCAGTGCGCGGCCCTGCCGGACTCCTGGCACCAGTACGCGCCCGCGCAGCGCGACGCGAACATCCCTGGCCACGCCTACTCCGTCTCCGCGGGCTTCCACAAGTACGACGAGGCGCCGCGGCTGTCCCGGGACGCCGCGGCCTACGACGCGGCGGTCGCGCGCATGCGGGCCAGCGGAGCGCCGTGGCACCTGGTCACGACATACAACGAGTGGGGCGAGGGCACGGCCGTCGAGCCCGCGGCGGAGTGGCAGAGCCCGTCCGGGCGCGGCTGGGGGCTGGACATCCTGCGCAAGCACTACGGCCCGTTCTGAGCGGGGGTGGGGGGGGGGGGGGGGG
>JALYNB010000454.1 GCA_030773395.1 Actinomycetota bacterium | reverse complement strand
GCTGACGGTGGCGGCGCCGCGGCTGCGCCAGCCGGTGGACCTCCTCGCCTGCGTCGGCGTCGGGATCGTCGCCACGGCCGTGCACTCGTGGTGGCGCGCCCGGGCCGAGGTGCGTGACGTGGACTTCGAGCCGTACGGCGCCGCGGAGCCCGCAGACTCCGACCGACCGGTCGCGGTCGGCGGCCCGCTGCGCTCCTGACCCCGCCGGACGTGCCGCTCCCGCGGCAACGCGACCCGCTGTGACTCGACTGTGACCCAGCACCGGGATCCCCGCCGTCGGCCCGCTCGTCCGAGGCGCAGGGCGAGCGGAGGGAGCAGTCGTGGTGCAGACGACAGGCGGGCGGACGCGGGCTGCGGAGCCGCTGGCCGGAGCGGGACGGAGCAGGTCGGCAGCGGCCGCGGTGACCGCGCCCCCGCGACGACGCGGTCTCGCGGTGGGCGCCGGAGCGCTCGCCGTCCTCGTGCTGCTGACCGGGTGCTCGGGGGGCTCGAGTGGCTCGGCCGAGTCGGCGGCCGGCGGCGCGGCGGCGCAGGTGGACGCCGGGGGTGAGCAGTCCGGCGGGACGGCGGCGTCGGCCGGGATGCCCGCGGCGAGTTCCGTCGCTGCCGACGCGGTGGGCTCGGTCGGCGCGGGGGCGCTGGTCGGCCGCGACGTGGTGGTCCGGGGGACGCTGACCGTGAGCACCGAGGACGTGACCGGGCCCGCCCGCGCGGCGGCGACGCCACCGTGCGCCTCGGGGGCTACGTCGAACACGAGAGCACCGAACCAGCCGGGGACGGGCCGACCGGGGAGGGACCGGCCGGCGTGCAGCTCACGCTCCGCGTCCCGACCGCGGAGTTCGCGGGGCTGCGCGACGAGATCTCGGCCCTGGGCGACGAGGAGTCCCGCTCGATGTCGAGCGAGGACGTCACCGACCAGGTCCTCGACGTCGAGGCGCGCCTCGCTACGCAGCGGGCGAGCGTCGAGCGGGTGCGGGCCCTGCTGGCCCAGGCCACGGACCTGTCCGAGGTCGTGGCTGTGGAGGCCGAGCTCACGCGGCGCCAGGCCGAGCTGGAGTCGCTGCAGGCCCGCAGCGACGCGCTGGCGTCCTCGGTGCGGCTCGCCACGCTCGTCGTCCACGTCGTCGAGCCCGGGACCCGGCTCGCCGCGGCCACACCCGGGTTCCTGGACGGCTTGGAGCGTGGCTGGGCAGCGCTCGTGGCCGCGACGGGGGCGCTGCTGACGGTCGCCGGGCTGCTGCTGCCGTTCGCCGTCGCGGCCGCCCTCGCCGCCATCCCGGTCCTGGCCCTTCGGCTCCGCCGGTCCGGTCGTCCCGCACCGGTGAGCGTGCCCGCACCCTGACACGTTCACGTCGACGGGTCGACCCCGTTGACCTGTCGACACGTCGTCCTGGTGCCGACACCGCGCCGGCATCCGCCGTACGCCGTGGACGTGTGCGACGCTCGCACCCCGGCAGTCCGAGCAGGTGGGGCCGGCCGACGGCGAGCGACGAGGAGTGGCGACGTGAGCAGCGAACGCGAGCAGTCCGTGGTGTCCGCAGTCCCCAAGCAGCTGTTCATCGGCGGACAGTGGCGGGACGCGTCGGGCGGCCGGACCCTCGACGTCGAGGACCCGGCGACCGGTGAGGTGCTCTGCGGGGTGGCCGACGCCACCGCCGACGACGCGATGGCCGCCCTCGACGCGGCGGTGGCGGTGCAGGAGGAGTGGCGCGACACCGCGCCGCGCGAGCGCGGGGAGATCCTGCGCCGCGCCTTCGAGCTCCTGCACGAGCGCAGTGACGACCTCGCCCTGCTCATGACGCTGGAGATGGGCAAGTCGCTCCAGGAGTCCAAGGGCGAGATCACCTACGCCGCCGAGTTCCTGCGCTGGTTCGCGGAGGAGGCCGTCCGCATCGAGGGCCGCTGGTCCCGCAACACGGCGGGCGGGACGGGGCGCCTGCTGACGATGCGGCAGCCCGTAGGCCCGTGCCTGCTCATCACGCCCTGGAACTTCCCGATGGCGATGGGCACCCGAAAGATCGGCCCCGCGGTCGCGGCGGGCTGCACGATGGTGTTCAAGCCCGCTCAGCTGACGCCGCTGTCGGCCCTGGCGCTGACCGACATCATGCGCGAGGCCGGGCTGCCGGACGGCGTCCTCAACACGGTCACGTCGTCCTCGTCAGGCTCCGTGATGGGTCCGCTGATCAACGACCCCCGCACGCGGAAGCTCACCTTCACCGGGTCGACGGAGGTCGGGCGAAAGCTCATGGAGCAGGCAGCTCCGCAGCTGCTCCGCCTGTCGATGGAGCTGGGGGGCAACGCGCCCTTCCTCGTGTTCGACGACGCCGACCTCGACCTGGCCGTCGAGCAGGCGGTCATCGCCAAGATGCGCAACATCGGGCAGTCGTGCGTGGCCGCGAACCGCTTCCACGTGCACGAGAGCGTCGTCGAGGAGTTCACCGCGCGGCTCGCGGAGCGGCTCGGCGGCATGACCGTCGGCCGGGGTACCGACGCGGGCGTCGAGATCGGGCCGCTCATCGACGACGACCAGCGCGGGAAGGTGGCCGAGCTCGTCGAGGACGCCGTGGCCAAGGGCGCCGAGGTCCGCGTCGGCGGCAAGGCGACGGAGGGCCCGGGCTACTTCTACGAGCCCACCGTGCTGGGCAACGTGCCGTCCGACGCTCGGATCCTCAAGGAGGAGGTGTTCGGGCCCGTCGCGCCCGTGACGTCCTTCACCACCGAGGAGGAGGCCCTGCGCCTGGCCAACGACAGCGAGTTCGGCCTCGTCGCGTACGTCTTCACGCGCGACCTCAGCCGCAGCCTCCGCGTCTCCGAGCAGCTGGAGGTCGGGATGCTCGGCCTGAACAAGGGGCTGATCTCGAACCCGGCCGCGCCGTTCGGCGGCGTGAAGGCCTCCGGCTTCGGGCGCGAGGGCGGCCACGAGGGCCTGGAGGAGTACACGTCGACGAAGTACGTGGCGCTTGACGTGCAGAGCGCGTCCGGCCACACGTCCTGACGCGGGAGGGGCCGGTCGCCGCTGGTGGCCGGCCCCTCTGCGCTGGCTCAGCCAGGCACCGCCCCGGCCGCCCTCGCCAGCAGCGCGGCGACGGCGCTGAGCGCGGCCTCCGGCGAGCCCACCCTCACCGGGCCGGGCACCGGCCCGTCCTCGCCGTGGACCTCCCAGGCCCCCAGACCGGGTGAGGACAACATGACGACGGGCGTCCCCCGGCGTACGGCGAGCGCCACCTCGGCGAGCGTGCCCCATGAGCCGCCCACGGCGACCACGACGTCGGCCGCGCCGACGACGAGTGCGTTCCGGGCCTCCCCCAGCCCCGTGGGCAGGGCGACGGCCACCCACGGGTTCGCCGCGGCGCGGTCGGTGCCGGGCACGAGCCCCACGGCGAGGCCGCCGCCCTCCGTTGCGCCCCGGGAGGCGGCGGCCATGACGCCGCCGAGCCCACCGGTCACC
>JALYNB010000453.1 GCA_030773395.1 Actinomycetota bacterium | reverse complement strand
GCCCTCGGCGGCGCCGACCCCGGGGGGCCGTGCCGCTCACGCCGTCGTCCCCCGCCCGCGCCAGCAGTCGCCGCCGACCCGGGCGCGCCGGCAGGTCCGGGACGACGACGGCAGGGACGATGAGAGCAGGAGAGGAACAGCACGAGTGCCGGCTCAGGAGAGCTACCGCCACGAGGCCCTGCTCTACCGCGGCCCCAGGGACTTCCTCGCCAAGACGGTGCCGTTCGTGCTCGACGGGGTCGCCCTGGGGCAGCCCGTCGTGGTCGCCCTGCCGCAGCCGCGGCTCGACCTCCTCCGCGAGGCACTCGGCGGCGCCGCCGAGCAGGTGCGCCTCCTGGACATCGCGGAGGTCGGCCCCAACCCGGCCCGGATCATCCCGGCCTGGCTGGAGTTCCTCGACGAGCACGGCGACGCGCATCCCGTCCGCGGACTCGGCGAGCCGGTGTGGCCCGGTCGCAGCGCGCTCGAGGTCGGGGAGTGCCGGCTGCACGAGGCCCTGCTGAACGTCGCCGTCGAGCCCGACACCCGGGCCTGGCTCCGCTGCGCGTACGACGTCGCGGCGCTCGACGACGAGGTCGTCGACAGCGCGCTGCGCAGCCACCCGCTGGTCGTCGACGGCACCGGGCCGGTGGGCAGCCCCCGCTACGGGGGCCTCGCGTACGTCGAGGACCTGTTCTCCGGGCCCCTGCCCGAGCCGGCCGGCCGCGTGGACCGCGCCGAGTTCGGCGCCGGGGACCTCGCCGCCGTGCGCGGCGTCGTGCACCAGCGCGCCACCGAGGCCGGGGTGGGCAAGGACCGGGCCGCCGACCTCGTGCTCGCCGTCACCGAGCTCGCCACCAACAGCATCCGGCACGGCGGCGGCAGCGGCGTCCTGCGGACCTGGCAGCAGCCGGGCGCGCTCGTCCTCGAGGTCAGCGACGCCGGCCGCGTGGCCGATCCGCTCGCCGGACGCCGCGCGCCGGCGTGGTCACAGGAGGGCGGGCGGGGGCTCTGGCTCACCAACCAGCTGTGCGACGTCGTTCAAGTGCGGTCAGGCGAGGGCGGCACGACCGTCCGGGTCTTCGCCCCCGCCGGCGGTCAGTACAGCTAGCCGGCGGGCACCGCCTCCGGCACGCCCCCCTCCGAGTCCACTCCCCGGGCGGGTCCCGTGAGCCAGCGGTCCAGCACGCACCGCAGCAGCTCAGTCTCCCCGTCCGGCGTCCACGCCGACTCCAGCAGCAGCTGCGCCTCGTCCCCCCGCAGCACGAGTGTGGCCAGGTGGTTGTCGAACCACGGGCCGGCCGTGAGGTCCCAGTCGAGCTCCAGCGGCGGCACGCCGACCGACCGCGACAGCGCCTCCCCGACCCGCCGGCCGGTCGGCGTACGGGCGAAGCGGTCGACCAGCTGGATCACCCTCTGCACGGGGTTGCGCAGCGGCGAGCACACCACCTGGTGCACCCGCGAACGCACCCCGCGCTCGGCGGGGAAGGTCGCCTCCGCCAGGTAGGCGTAGTGCACGTCCCCGCTGAGCACGGTGATCGACAGCGGCGGCTCTCCCAGGGCCCCCGCGCCGATGTCGGCCAGCAGCCCCGTCATCGCGCGGAAGGAGTCGTCGAAGGCCGCCCAGTGCTCGAGGTCGGCGGCCTGCCGCACCACCTCGCCGAGCCGGGCGGCCCGCGGCCCGCGGGCGCCCTTGCAGATCGCCTCGTTCCACGCCTCGAGGTGGTGGATCGCCGCTGGGAGCAGCAGCGGCAGCGAGGTCGCTACCAGCAGGTGGTCCACCTGCTCCTCGGAGCGGCACTGCTCCACGATCCAGTCCCACTCCGCGCCGCTGACCATCTCCCGCGAGTCGCCCTCGAGGATCCGCCCGCAGCGGCTGTCGACGACGAGCAGGCGCGTCCGCCCGACATCGCGGCGGTAGCTCCAGCGGTAGCCCTTGGCCCCGTCGGCCTCCGCGTCGGCGGCCTGCGCGAACTCCTCCAGCAGCGGCCAGCCGTCGGCGTCCTCGACCTCCTGGAGCCGGCGGAACAGCTCCTCGCGGCCCAGCGCCGCGGGGTCGAGGTTGCCGAGGTGCTGATAGATCCAGTACGACGCCAGCCCGCCGGTGATCCGGTCGTGCCACCAGACCGTCGCCTGCTTCTGGTGCCGCCAGGTCTCGGACGTGTTCCAGTCGTCGTGGACGTCGTGGTCGTCAAAGACCATCGCGGACGGCACGGTCGACAGCAGCCAGCGCACGGCCGGGTCGCTCCACGCCTCCGCGTAGAGCCGCGTGTACTCCTCGAAGTCCGCGACGCCGTCCCCCGGCGGGGTGTGCACGTCCCGCCGCTTTCGGATCCAGGCCGCGACCTCCGGGCTGGGCTGGTCGGCGTACACCTGGTCACCGACCATGAGGATCACGTCCGGCCACTCCCCCGTCGCCTCCTCGGGGGTGTCGCGCATCCGCGCCGCGAGGGCGGCGAGGGCGTCCACCCCGAGCGCACGGGGTCGCCACAGCGGGCGGCGGTTCTCCCGCCGGCCACGGGGCGCGGTCACCCGGCACGACCCGAAGGCGACCCGGACCTCCTCGTCCGGCCGGCTGGTGCGGATCGTGCTCACCGGCCAGCCCGAGTCGGGCTCGGGCCACACGACGTCGCCGTCGAGGCGGACGTCGTACGCCGTCGAGGTCGCCGGCGCGAGCCCGCTCACGACCACGAGCGCGTAGTGGTGCCCGGCCACGGCGAACGTGCGGGCGCGGTGGCCGAGCACCTCCACCGTGCAGGCCCCGTCGGTCTCCACCCAGACCGTGGCGCAGGTGTCGTCGGTGTAGCGGAGCAGCGGGCCGAGCACGAGTCGCGCCACCGGGACCCCCTCCAGGGCAGCAGGTCCGCGAACGGTAGGCGACGCACAGGGACACCGCCGCCGCCGTCCGGGGACGGCACCCCCTCGGCGTACCCGCGGGTCAGCCCGTGGCCCTCCCGGCCAGGCCGAAGGCGAGCAGGAGCAGCATCCCCAGGGAGGCGAACACGACAGCCGCCGCCACCCAGATCAGTCGGCGGCTGCCGGCGGACGGCGCCCCGACGACGGGCAGCCGCGGGATCCCGATGCCGGTGAGGGCGGACAGGAAGCCGGCGCCGCAGACCGGGCACTTCTCGGCCTCGTACGGCACGACGGACGAGCAGACCGAGCACGGCCAGCCCGGCCCCACGGCACCCACGGGCGCCGGCGGGTCCACGAGAGGGAGCACGACGAGCGCGGGCGGGGCGGGCACGTCGTCCACGGGGTCCCCGCCGGCTGGGGCCGGAGGGGCCACGGACGGCCCGGTCGGCACGGGACCCGCGGGC
>JALYNB010000452.1 GCA_030773395.1 Actinomycetota bacterium | reverse complement strand
GGCTCGCCAGCAGCGCCACCGGCAGCAGGTCGGCGACGCGGCTCATGGCGGGTCGCTCGAGCAGGCCGCGTGGCAGCAGCAGCCCCGCGAGCTTCAGCAGGTAGCAGCCGACGCACGTGGCGACGACCGCCGCCCAGGTCACCGCGGGCCGTCCGGGGCGCCGGCGCCGCCTCGACCGGCCCGCGCTCCGGACGCCAGTCCAAGGGGCACGGCGGCGAGCCCGGCGAGCAGCACCGGGAGCCCCACCGGCAGCCAGGGGACGACGGCGAGCGTGAGCAATCGGCGGTCACCGCGACGACCGCCGGCCGGGCACCCCGCAGCCGTGGCGCCAGCAGGGCGAGGAATGCGGCGGGGATCGCGGCGTCGAGCCCCAGGTCGCGGGGGTCGCCGAGGGCCGCGGCGCCGAGGGCGCCGAGGAGGGTGGCGCCGTTCCACAGCACGTAGACGGCGAGTCCGGTGGCGAAGAACGCCCGGCGACCGGTCGCGGGGCCGGGCTGCGCCACGGCCATGGCGGTGGACTCGTCGATGACGAGCATCGCCGTGACCGCGCGGCGCCGGCGCCCGAGCAGCCCGGCCAGGCGCACGGCGTACAGGGTGTTGCGGCTGCCCAGCAGGAGCGCGCTGCCGACACCGGCGGCCGCGCTGCCACCCCCGCCGAGCACGGCGACGAGGGCGAACTGCGAGCCCCCCGTGAAGGCGAGCAGGGACAGGGCGCAGGCCTGCGGCACGGACAGGCCGGCGGCGGTGGCGACGGCGCCGAAGGACGCCCCGTACGCGCCGACCGCGATGCCCACGCCCAGGGCGTCGCGGTCGATGCGCCGGCGCTCGGCTGGCGGCAGCGGCCGGTCGGCAGGCTCCGGGACGGTCACGGAGGCGCACCGTACGAGACGCCGGCGGCACGGTGTGACGAGTGTCCGGGCGTGGATGCCACCGGCCCGGGCAGCGGTCTGGCAAGGTGACCGCACGCGCCGCTCGGGAGGGCGGCTGGAGCGATGACCGCTGCACGTGACCACGGCAGCACGCCGGCACGACGACGAGGAGCACCCGTGGCCCAGGACCCCGACGCGATCCAGCGGGAGATCGACCGGACGCGGCAGGAGCTGGCCCAGACGCTCGACGCGATTGCCGACAAGGTCAGCCCGCGCAAGCACCTCGACCGGGGCAAGGCCAAGGCCAAGGACGCGCTCGAGCAGGGCAGGGCGAAGGCCAAGGAGACCGGCGAGAGCGTGCGCCAGCAGGTGGAGGCGCGTCGCAACGGCACGTCCGGCGGCGGCGCGTCGAGCGGCTCGGGCGGGCTGCAGACCGCGGCGGACGGTCGCGGCCAGCTCTACCACTCCAGCGGTCGGGAGCTGCGCACCGACCGGGTCGCGGTGGCCGGCGCGGCCTTCGTCGCTGTCCTCGCCTACCTCGTCCGGCGCCGCCGGCGCGGCTGAGCGCGTGGTGGAGACGGCTCCCGCCCCCGACCCTGCCGGTCCCGACCCCGCAGGTCCCGACGAGGCGGTGCTGGCCGAGCTCGACCGGGTTCGCGAGAGCATCGACAACATCGACGCCGCGCTGGTGCACCTGCTGGCCGAGCGGTTCAAGTACACGGGGCAGGTCGGGCGGCTGAAGGCGGCGCACGGCCTGCCGCCCGCCGATCCCGCGCGGGAGGCCGCGCAGGTCGCCCGGCTGCGCCGTCTGGCCGGCGACGCGCACCTCGACCCGGCGTTCGCGGAGAAGTTCCTCGCCTTCATCATCGACGAGGTGATCCGCCACCACCTGGCCGCGCGCGCCGACCCCGACGGGTCGCGCTGACCCGGTGACCGCTGCCCGCCCGTCCTCATCCCCCGACGCCGCCGCCGCGGCACCCCTCCGCCCGCGGGCCGCGTCGTCCCTCGCCCTGCGGGTGGCCGGCGTCGTCGCCGTCGCCTCGGTGCTGCGCCCGCCGATCGCCGGGGTGGGGCCGGTGCTCGCCGAGATCCGCGCCGACCTGGGGCTGTCCGCGACCACGGTGTCGGTGGTGACCGCCCTGCCCGTGCTCTGCTTCGGGGCCGGCGCGTTCGCCGGACCCGCCGTGGCCCGGCGCCTGGGAGTAGACCGGGCGATCGCGGCCGTCCTGCTCGCGCTGGCGGCCGGGCTGGTCGTGCGCGTCGCAGGCGGACCGGCGCTGCTGGTCGCCGGGACGGTGGTCGCCGGCGGCGCGATCGCCGTCGCGAACGTGCTCCTCCCCGCCGTGGTGAAACAGGACTTCCCGTCCCGCGTCGGGATCGTGACGGGCGTCTACACGGCGACCCTCTCCGGCGTCGCGGCGCTCGCCGCGCTGCTGGCCGTCCCGCTCGCGGACTGGACGGGCCAGGGTTGGCGGGGATCGCTGCTGGTCTGGGGCGGGGTCACCGTCGCCGCGCTGCTGGTCTGGCTCCCGCAGCTGCCGCGCCGACGGACGGCAGCCGAGCCGGCCGCCGCGCCCGCCCCCGCCCGCCAGCTGCTGCGCAACCACCGCGCGCTCGCGCTGACGGCGTACATGGGGCTGCAGTCGGCGTGCTTCTACTCGATGCTCACGTGGCTGCCGTCGCTGCTCACCGACAACGGGTGGTCGCCGGTGGCCGCGGGGGCGCTGACGTCGCTGATGACCGTGATCGGGATCCCGGCCGGGCTGGTGGTGCCCCCGCTCGCGGCCCGGGCCGCCGACCAGCGCCTGCTCACGCTTGGGGTGTCGGCCGTGATCGGCGCCGGGTTCCTCGGCCTGCTGGTCGCCCCGCAGGCGGCGACGCTGCTCTGGGTGCTGCTGCTGGGGGTGGGGCTCGGCGCGTCGTTCCCGATCGCGCTGCTGCTCGTCGTGCTCCGTGCGAGCACGACCGCGGTGACGGGACAGCTCTCGGCGATGTCCCAGGGCTTCGGCTACCTGTTCGCCGCGGCGGGCCCGTTCGTGGTCGGCGCGGTCCGGGAGGCGACGGGGTCCTGGGGGCCCGCTCTCGGCGTCCTGCTCGCGGTGGTCGTGGCCCAGGCGGGGGCCGGCTGGGTGGCGGGCCGGGCGGGACACGCGGCCTGACCCGCGGCCCTTCTCACTGGGTGGGGCCTGGCCCGGCCGGGTGCGGCCGTCGTACCAGCCGCTCGAACAGCCGGTCGAGCCACGGCTCCGCGTCGTCGCACAGCCCCGTGTGCACGGGGGAGACCTGGACGACGGTGCTCGACGGCGCCACCAGCCAGTGGAAGCGCTGCGGCTGCTCGAGGGCGGCGATCGGCCCGGCGCCGGCGTCGCCCGCCGCGATCCGCGGCACCGCCTCCACGTGCTGGCGGACGACGTCGAGGTCGAGGTCGGGCGCGAGGGCACGCACGAGGGGCTCGTCGAGACCGACGCGGGCCGCGAGGTAGGCGCGGGAGCGGCAGAAGAGGATCACGCCGGCGTTGACGCACTCCCCGCGCTCCACCCGCGGCACGACGCGCAGGACGGCGTACTGGAACTGGTGGCGGTCAGCCACGGCGCGCCCCCTCCGCCGGGGCGACGAACGGCCGGGGCGGCTGCAGGCGGGTGAGGAGGTAGTCGACGTAGGCCCGGCGGTGCGCGGCGGCGTCCGGGTACGTCGCGTCCCCTTCCAGCCAGTCGTCGGGTACCACGGCGAGCACGGCAGTGAGCAGGTCCTCGTCGACGCGGTCGGCGAGCCGGTCGTCGGCCTCCAGGATCGGCCCGGCGATCGGCAGGAGCACGTGGTCCGTGATCATCGCGAAGGGCCCGCGCGCGTGGCGGGCCGGGTCGCGCCAGGAGTGGTGCACGTAAAGGGCCGCGCCGTGGTCGATGAGGTGCAGCCGCCGGTGCCAGACGAGCAGGTTGGGGTTGCGGGGCGTGCGGTCGACGTTGGTGACGAACCCGTCGAACCAGACGACGTCCGCGGCCAGCACCGGGTCCGGTGCCCGGCTCGGCGCGGTGTCGGCGACCGGGCTGAAGGTGACCGACCCGGGCAGGTAGTCCATGCCGAGGTTGACGCCGGCGCTCGCGAGCGCCAGCTCCTGCACCTCGAAGTCGGGCTCCGCGCGGGCGAGGTCGGGGTCGAGGTCGACCAGCACGAGCTCGGGCACCGGCAGGTCGAGGGCCCGCGCCAGCTCGCCGGCGACCACCTCCGCGACCAGCGCCTTGACGCCCTGACCGGCTGCACGGAACTTGACGACGTAGAGCCCGAGGTCGTCGGCCTCGACGAGCCCGGGCAGCGACCCGCCCTCCCGCAGCGGCGTCACGTACCGCGTGGCGCAGACTCCGCGCAGCGGCACCGGCGGCTGAGGCTGCTGGCGCGGCGGGGCGGTGGGCATGGCAGCGCAGGGTACGGCGGGTGCGGCGACCGGTGCGCGAGTGACCCGGGCGCGAGCGCGGCGACGGGAGCGGGCACCCTGGTCCCGCTGATCACCGCGCACCCCGAGCCCACCGGGAGGGCCTGTGCTGCTCCACGTCGTCGCCGACTACGGCATCGGGGACCTCGCCTTCGCCGAGGTGCACCAGCACCTGGCGCGACGGCTGCCCGAGGCCGCCGTCCAGGCGGTCTCCGTCCCCCCGTTCGACACGGTGAGCGCCGGGTTCTGCGTCGCGCAGCTGGCGCTCAGCGACGGTCCGAGCGACCGCGTCGTCTACGTCAACGTGGCCCCGCGCCAAGACGTCGACGCCCCGCGGGAGGGCAACGCGGGGGAGGGGCTGGCGGCCGTCCGCCTGGAGTCGGGCGTGCTGGTGGTGGGGGTCGCCTCGGGGGCCAGCCTCGCTTTCCTCGCCGCGGAGGGCGCGGCGTTGCGCGCCGTCCGGGTGCCCGCGCACGGCTCGCAGTTCCGCTCCCGCGACGTCTTCCCGGACGCCGTGGCCGCCCTCGCTCGGGGCGACGACGAGCTGCTCGGGGAGCCGCTCGTCAGCGGTCCCGCGCCCCACCGATGCGTCGTCTACACCGACGGCTACGGCAACGTCAAGACGAGCTGGCACAAACCGCCGGCCGGGCCCGGCACCCGCGTGCGGGTCCGGATCGGTGAGGCCGCCGTCGAGGCGGTCGTGACGGACGGGGTGTTCACCGTCCCCGCGGGCGAGGTCGCCTTCGCACCGGGGAGCTCGGGGTGGCCGACCGCCGGAGGCCAGCGGCTGTTCTTCGAGGTGTTCGCCCGGGGGACGAGCGCGGCGGCACTGTTCGGGCTCCCGCCGGCAGGCACCCCGGTCGAGGTCGAGCCGGTCTGACCGGTCCCGACCGTTCACCGACGGAAGACCACCACTCAGCCGCCCGGGCCGCGCCAACCCCGCTGTGAGCGGGGTAACGTCGCGCCGCCCGTGACGAGGCGGGCGACCCCCGTGGAGGACAGTCTTGATCAGCAGCAGAATCGCGCGCCGGCTCACCGGTGTCGTGACCGGTGGCATGGCCCTGCTCCTGGCCGGGTGCGGCGGCGTGTCGACCGGGTCGGGCAGCAGCACCGAGGCGGCCGCGTCGTACCCGCAACGGCCGGTGGAGTTCGTCATCCCGTTCGCCCCGGGCGGCAGCACGGACCTGATCGGGCGAGCCGCGACCAAGCAGATCGCGGAGCCGCTGGGTCAGTCCGTCGTCGTCGTGAACCGCGCCGGCGCGGGCGGCGCGGTCGGAACGCGGGAGGCGGTCGACAGCGAGCCCGACGGCTACAAGGTCGCCCTCGCCCCGACGTCGCTCTTCACCATCACGCCGCTGGTGCGCAAGGACCCGACCGGGGTCGAGCTCGACAACATGGAGATCGTCACCGGTCTCACGCGGGAGAACCTCGTCCTCGTGGTGCCGGCCGATTCGCCGATCAAGACGGTGGCCGACCTGAAGACGCAAGGCAAGACGCTGACCTACGGCCACTCCGGCGTCGGCACGGGCACGCACTTCTCCGGGCTGCTCCTGCTGGGCTCGGCGGGTGTCCCCTTCCAGGACGTCCCGTTCGACGGCAGCGGCCCGTCGGTGAACGCCCTGTTGGGCAAGCAGGTGGACATGGCGTTCACCCAGGTGGCAGAGTCGATCAAGCAGGTGCAGGCCGGTGACCTGCGGCACGTCGCGATCTTCTCCGAGGAGCGCAGCGAGCAGTTGCCGGACGTGCCGACGGTCAAGGAGGAGGGCTTCGACCTCACCGTCGACCAGGTCCGCTTCATCGCCGCGCCCAAGGGCACTCCGCAGCCGGCGCTGGACAAGCTCCGCGACGCATTCCTCGCCTCGACGCAGGACCCGGCGTACGGCGACTTCCTCGAGGAGAACTTCATCGAGCGCGCGGAGATCAGCGGGGAGGAGATCCGCGAGAAGGTCGAGACCGACCTCGAGGAGTACCGGGCGCTGACCCAGCAGCTGGGCGTCACTCCCCAGTGAGCACGGCCGGCACCCCGGACGGCGCGGGCGTCTCGCCC
>JALYNB010000451.1 GCA_030773395.1 Actinomycetota bacterium | reverse complement strand
GGCGCCTTCGGGGTGACCGGCGCGGCGGCGCTGCGGGCCGACTCGCCACCGGCGCCGTAGGCGGCCACCTCGTAGGTGTAGGTGGTGCCGTTGGTGACGTCGTTGTCGGTGTAGCTGGTGGCCGTGGTCGCCATGGTTGTGACTGCGATGGCCGTGCCGTCGCGGTACACCTTGTAGCCGCCGACGTGCGCCGAGTCGGTGCCGGTGACGGCGCTCCAGCTGACCGTCGCGGTCGCGTCGCCCGCCGTGGCGGTGACCGATGCGGGGGCGGCGGGGGCGACGTAGGGCGCCCGCGGGGTGGCCACCGAGGGCAGGCTGCGGGGGCTCTCGCCACCCACGCCGTAGGCGGTGACCTCGTACATGTAGTCGGTCCCGTTGGTCAGCCCGGTGTCTGTGAAGCTGGTGCCGGTCACCGTGGCGTGCAGCACGCGGTCGCGGTACACGCGGTAGCCCTCCACCGGGGCGTTCTGCGTGGCTGCGACGGCGTCCCAGCTCACCAGCGCCGAGCGGTCACCCGGCGAGGCGCCCGCGTTGGTCGGGGTGTTGGGGGCCACCTTCACGTCCTGCTGCCCCTCGGTGAGGGCCCCCTTGATGTCGATGAGACCGGCACCGGTGTTGTTGTCGCGGCCGGCGATCTCGATGTCCTTCGTGGTGCGCACGAGGGCGGCCTGCACCTCCGCCTGCGTCTTGGCCGGGAAGGCCGCGCGGTACAGCGCGGCGGCGCCGGCCACGTGCGGGGTGGCCATCGACGTGCCCGACATGTACGTGTAAGCGCCGCTCTTGGCCGTGCTGTAGATGTTGAGGCCGGGGCCGGCGATGTCCACCTCGGGGCCGCTGTAGGAGAAGCTGGCGGACACGTCGTACCTGTCGGTGGCCGCGACGGTCAGCGCACCGGGGGAGGCGCCGGGCCAGTTGGGGGTGTTGCCGCTCTGGCGGTTGTTACCTGCGGCGGCGACCACGAGGACGTTCTTGCTGGTGGCGTACGCCACAGCGTCGTCGTACATCGAGGAGTAGCCCCCGCCGAGGCTCAGGTTGATGACGTGGGCGCCCTTGTCGACCGCGTGGCGGATGCCGTTGGCGATGTCCGAGGTCCAGCCGTAGCCGTCGGTGGCGAGGCTGCGGATCGGGATGATCTCCACGCCCGGCGCCACCCCGAAGATGCCCTTGCCGTTGTCCTTGACCGCGCCGATGGTGCCGGCGACGTGCGTGCCGTGGCCGTTGGGGTCCGTGCAGCCGCTGGCGTTGGGACCGTCCTCGGTGTTGTCGAGGCCGAGGTCGCACCGGACCTGGGCGGGGGCGAAGTCCTCGTGCGAGGCGAGGATGCCGGAGTCCACCACGGCGACCTTGGTGCCGGAGAGATCGACGGCGGGGAGAGTGTCGAGCTGCATCGCGTTGATGGCCCACAGCTGCGAGCGGTACGGGTCCACCGTGCCGAGCGCGCGGACCCGCACGTCCGGGGCGGTGTCCACCGTGCCGGGGACGGCCTCGGCGCGGCGCTCGGCCTCGGCGGGCGTGTCGGCGGTCACCGGCACGAACGTCGGGCGGCCCTGCGCGTCCACCACGGTGGCGACCACCGTGTAGTCGCCGTTCGCGTCGGCGACGGGCGTCGGGTCGCCCGGCGTCGGCACGGCCGCGGCGACCGCAGCCACCTGCGGGGTCACCGGTCCGGCGCTCGGCTGGGCCGCCGTGGCCGGGCCGATGCCGGCGGTGACGGCCAGGGCGGCCGCGAAGGCCGTGACGCTGGTCCTGCGCTTCGTGCTCATGGTCCGACTCACCCTCGTCCGGGCGGCGCCGCGGGACGCTCCTGTCCCGCCGTGGCCGCTGCTCACCGGGGAGAACGGCATCCGGGAGGGTCGGTCTGGAGGGTTGCCGCGCGACGGCACCGGAACGGCGTAGCGGGAGGGTGATACAGGCGGTTCAGACCCCTGCGCCCCGCCGGTTCCCGCTCGGCGGGCAGGGCGCGAGTCCCGCGGCCAGCACGGCGTCGAGCAGGCGGACCGCCCCGGCTTTGTCGAGGGGGTCGTTGCCGTTGCCGCACTTCGGCGACTGCACGCACGACGGGCAGCCCGCCTCGCACTCGCACGCGGCCACCGCGTCGCGCGTGGCGGTGAGCCAGGCGGCCGCCGCCTCGTACGCACGGGCCGCGAAGCCCGCTCCGCCAGGGTGCCCGTCGTACACGAAGACCGTGGCCCGGCCGGTGTCGGCGTGCAGCGCGGTGGAGACCCCGCCGATGTCCCAGCGGTCGCACGTCGCGACGAGCGGCAGCAGGCCGATCGCGGCGTGCTCGGCGGCGTGCGCCGCACCCGGCACGTCGGCGGGGGCCAGCCCCGCGGCGTCGAGCAGGGCGGGTGACAGTGACCACCACACCGCGCGAGTGCGCAGCTGACGCGCGGGGAGGTCGAGGGGCACCTCGCCGAGCACCTCGCCCGAGCCGAGCCGCTTGCGCAGGAACGACACGACCTGGTTCGTGACGTCGACCGTGCCGAAGGACAGGCGCAGGTCCGGCCACTCCCGCGAGCGCAGCTCCTCCACCACGGCGATGTCGGTGACGTCGCGGGCGGACGTCGAGTAGTCGGGCGTGTCCGGGACGACGAGCGCCACGGACGTCTCGAGGTCGAGCTCGGCGACCACGTAGGACTCGCCCTGGTGCAGGTACACGGCGCCGGTGTGCACTGTGTGGTCCGCGGCCCCGGCGTCGACGGTGCCGAGGAGCCGGCCGGTGCCGGCCTCGACGACGCGCACCGGGTCGCCGCCGGTCCCGCGCAGGTCGAGGACGTCGCTCGGCCGCTCCCTGCGGGTCCAGAACCACCCCGTCGGACGCCGCCGCAGGAAGCCGCGGCGCACCAGGTCGCCGACCGCGTCGCGCGCCGCCTCGCCGCCGAACAGCTCGAGGTCCGCGTCGGTGAGCGGCAGCTCCGCGGCCGCGCAGCACAGGTGCGGGCCGAGCACGTGCGGGTTCTCCGGGTCGGTGACCGTCACCTCCACCGGCCGGCCGAACAGCGCCTCCGGGTGGTGCACGAGGTAGGTGTCGAGCGGGTCGTCGCGGGCGGCCAGCACGGCGAGCGCGGACTGCCCCGCGCGCCCCGCCCGGCCCGCCTGCTGCCAGACGGAGGCGACCGTGCCCGGGTAGCCGGCGAGCAGCACGGCGTCCAGCCCGGCGATGTCGACGCCGAGCTCGAGCGCGTTCGTCGCGGCCACCCCGAGCAGCAGGCCCTCCTGCAGCCGCCGCTCCAGGGCGCGCCGCTCCTCGGGCAGGTAGCCCGCCCGGTACGCCGCCACGCGGCGCGGCAGGTGCGGGTCGACCTCCGCGAGGGCCCGCTGCGCGGCCAGCGACACGGTCTCGGCCCCGCGGCGCGACCGGACGAACGCGAGCGTCCGCGCTCCCTCGACCACCAGGTCGGCGAGCAGGTCGGCCGTCTCCGCCGTCGCCGTACGGCGGACCGGGGCGCCCTGCTCACCCGTCAGCTCGGTCAGCGGGGGCTCCCACAGCGCGAACTCCGTCGCGCCGTGCGGTGAGGCGTCGTCCGTGACCTCCTCCACGGGCAGCCCGAGCAGCCGCTCCGCCGAGGCCCCGGGCGCGCCGGACGTCGCGGAGGCGAGCACGAAGACCGGCGAGGCGCCGTACTTCGCCGCGACGCGGCGCAGGCGCCGCAGCACCTGGGCGACGTGCGAGCCGAAGACGCCGCGGTACACGTGCGACTCGTCCACGACGACGTAGCGCAGCGCCCGGAGGAAGGACGCCCAGCGCGCGTGCCCCGGCAGCAGGGACCGGTGGAGCATGTCGGGGTTGGTGAGCACGAGGTCCGCGTACGCGCGGACCCAGTCGCGCTCCTCGCGCGGGGTGTCACCGTCGAAGGTCGCGGCCCGCACCTGGGGGAGGGCAAGCCCGCGCACCGAGCGCAGCTGGTCGGCCGCGAGCGCCTTCGTCGGCGCGAGGTACAGCGCGGTCGCCCGAGGTGCGCGGGCGGAGGGCAGCGCCCGCGCACCCCCGCGCGCGGCGCCGCCCGTCGCCGCCCCGGCGACCGC
>JALYNB010000450.1 GCA_030773395.1 Actinomycetota bacterium | reverse complement strand
GGCACGAGCAGGCCCGTCTCGCCGTCCGCGACCAGCTCCGCGACGCTGCCGACTCCGGTGGCGACCACCGGCCGGGAGGCCAGCATCGCCTCCGCGACCGACAGCGGGAACCCCTCGGAGCGGGAGGGCAGCACGACGACGTCATGCTCGACGAGCGATGCCTGCACGGACTCGCTCCACCCGGGCAGCGACACCCGGTCGGCCACCCCCAGGTCGGCGGCGAGGCCCTCGAGGTGGCCACGCCACCCCCCCTCACCGAGCAGCGTGACCTCGACGCCCGGGAGGCGGGCGAGCGCGCGCAGGAGCACGTCGCCGCCCTTCACCGGGTCGAGGCGGGCGACGCTGACGACCCGCAGCGGGCCGCCGGACGGCCGAGGGGTGGGGGCGGGCAGCGGCACGTCCGGCACGCCGTTGGGCACCGAGCACACACTGCCGCGCCCCAGCGCGTAGAAGTCCTCCACCCGCCGGCCGCTCGCGGTCCCCACGGCGACGTGCGCGTCGACCCGGAGGAGCAGCGCGCGCGTGCGCAGCCACTGGGCGAGGGCGGTGGTGCGCAGGGGCAGCTGCTGCACGGCGACGACGCGCACCCCCGGGACCGCCAGGGCCGCGGTGAGCCCGGGGGCGCAGGCCCACGGGACGCTGAGGTTGGCGTGGACGACGTCGGGCCGCAGCCGGGCGAGTGCCGCGGCGGTCGCCGCCGCGCCCCGCGTGCCCCCGGGCACCAGTGACCAGGGCGTGCCCGGCCGACGGTCGGCGATCCAGCGGGTGACCTCGGGGTCGAAGCCCAGCACGTACGGGCGGACCTCGCGCTGTGCACCCGGCCCGCCCGAGTCGAGCGCTCCCAGCAGGTTGCCGAGGCTGATCTCGGCGCCCCCGCGGCCGGGGGAGTCGGTGTGGAGCACGACGCGTAGAGGCCGGGTCATCCGGCCCGCTTCCCCGAGCCGGTGGGCGCCCACGCGCCGTACCGGTCGTGCCCCCCGCCCGTTCTCTCGCGCGCCCACGAGGTCCTGGTTACCCTGGGTGCAATAGTCCCTACTTCTCGTGTTGACGGGTGGCCATGACCAGGGTCCAGAGAGCGACGGCGAGCGCGCGCCCCGGCGCGCTCCTCCGGTCGGCGCCCTGGGCCCTGCTCGTCGTCATCTTCGTCGCGGAGCTCGCCAGCGGCGGCCAGCAGTTCATCGGTCTCCTGGCCACCCCGGCGCTGCTCGCGGCAGCGCTCCTCGCCCCGCGCGACACCGCCGGCGTCGCGGTGGCCGCGACGGTCTCCGCCGTGGGCGCGGGCGTCCTGGCCGAGGACGTCAACACGACCGCGCAGGTCGTCCGGACGCTGGCCGTCGCCGCGGCCGGGGTCGGCGGGTACATGGCCTGCCGCCTGCGGGGGATCCGCGTTCTCGAGCTCGGGCAGGCGCGCGAGCTCGCTGAGGTGGCCGACCGGCTCCGGCTGCGCGGCGAGCAGCAGGCCGCCGTCGCCGAGCTCGGGGTGGCCGCGCTCACCGGCCTGTCGCTGGGCCGGCTGGCGCAGCGGGCCACCGACCTCGTCGCGGCGGTGCTGCGCGTGGAGCTGGCGAAGGTGCTGCAGCTCGACCCGGAGACGGCGGTCCTGCGACTCGTCGCCGGCACGGGCTGGCCGCCGGGGCTGGTCGGCACGGCCTCGGTGACCGCAGCCCCCGACTCCCAGGCCGGCTACACCCTCGCGACCGGGGTGCCCGTGATCGTCGAGGATGTGACAGCCGAGAGCCGCTTCAACGCCAGCAGGCTGCTGGGCGAGCACGGCGTGGTCAGCGGGATCAGCGTGAGCATCCCCGGCCCGCAGACGCCGTTCGGCGTGCTCTCCGCGCACTGTCGCCACCGCCGCTCGTTCAGCGAGGACGACGTCGTCTTCCTCCAGCTCGTCGCCAACGTCCTCGGTGGCGCCATCCAGCGGGTCTCCGTCGAGACCAGCGCTCTCCACCACGCGCTGCACGACGCGCTGACGGGGCTCCCCAACCGCACCCTGCTCCTCGACCGGCTCCACCAGATGTACGCCGCCCGCGTCCGGGGTCGCGGCGAGGTCGTCGTGCTGTTCATCGACCTCGACGACTTCAAGCCGGTCAACGACACGCTCGGCCACGAGGCGGGCGATGAGCTGCTGGTCGCTCTCGCCGACCGGCTGCGCGACCTCGTCCGCGACACCGACACGGTGGCGCGCCTGGCCGGTGACGAGTTCGTCGTCGCCCTGCAGGAGACGGACGCCGTGACGGCGGCGGAGGGGCTGACCCGCCGCATCGCCGAGGCGCTGTCCAAGCCGTTCCGCCTGCGCGACGGCGAGGCGGTGGTCAGCGCCAGCATCGGCATGGCGCTCGGGTCCATGGCGTCCGACCCCGAGGCGCTGCTCGCGAACGCCGACGCGGCGATGTACCAGGCGAAGCAGACCGGCGCCGGCCAGCACGCCGTCTACGACGAGAAGCTCCACAGCCGCCACCTGCGCCGGCTCCACGTGCGCCAGGCCCTGCGCGGCGCCGCCGAGCGCGGCGAGCTGCGGCTCGTCTACCAGCCCCTGGTCGAACTGCGCACCGGGCAGATGTCCGGTGCCGAGGCCCTGCTGCGCTGGCGGCACGAGGAGCTCGGCGAGGTCTCCCCTGTCGAGTTCATCCCCGCCGCCGAGGAGACCGGCGTGGTGCTCGAGCTCGGCCGCTGGGCCCTCGGGCAGGCCTGTGCCGACGCGGCGGGGTGGCAGGCCCGTTTCCCCGAGCGGCAGTTCGTCGTCCACATCAACCTGTCGCGGCGGCAGCTCGGCGACCGCAACCTGATCGACGTCGTGCAGGACGCGCTGGCCACGAGCGGCGTGGACCCGGGGCGGATCGGCCTGGAGATCACCGAGAGCGCGGTGCTCGAGGACACCGAGCTCGCCCTCGACCACCTGCGCGAGCTCAAGGGCCTCGGCCTGCACCTCGCGATGGACGACTTCGGCACCGGCTACTCCTCGCTGGCGCAGCTGACCCGGCTGCCGGTCGACGCGGTGAAGATCGACCGGGAGCTGGTGAGGGACCTGCACTCCGACCCGGCCGACCGAGCCGTGGTCGCCGCCGTCGTGCGGATGGCGGCGGCGCTCGGCCTCGCCGTCACCGCCGAGGGGGTCGAGCTGCCCGACCAGCTCACGACGCTGCGCCGCCTGGACTGCACGTTCGCGCAGGGGTTCTTCCTCGCGCGGCCCGCGCCGGCGGCGTCGATCGACCTGCTGCTCGGCTCCGACAACGCCCCGGTCACGCTCATGACGGCCGAGGAGTCGCGCGACGTGCTCGACCTCACCGCCGTGCCCGAGGTCAGGACGCTGCCCGGGGCCATGACGACGGCGCCCGGAGCGACCGCCGCCTCGGGCGGGACCAGCGCGCCCGGGCGGACCAGCGCGTCCGCAGCGAGGACCGACGCGCCGTCGGCAGGGTCCGCGGTGCCGACCTCGTCCGGGCGGGTCTAGCCTCCGCGCGTGACCGACCCGCACCCGCTGCCCGGGTCCGACTGCGTCGTCGACGGCCTACGCCTGCACGTCGTGACCCGCGGCCGCCGCGCGGACGACGCACCGCCCGTGCTGCTCCTGCACGGACTCGCCACCTCGTCCCACCTGTGGCGCGACGTCGCCCGCGACCTCGGGCACGGCCGCCTCGTGCTGGCTCCCGACCTCCTGGGGCTGGGCCGCAGCGAGCAGCCGGCAAGCGCCGCGCGGCTCGCCCCTGGCGCCCAGGGCGACATCCTGCTGCTGCTCCTCGACGCGCTGGGGCACGACCGCGTCGTCGTCGTCGGGCACGAGATCGGCGGCGCGGTCGCCGTGGCGCTGGCGGCGAGGGCGCCCGAGCGCGTCGCGGCACTGGCCCTGCTCGGTGCGCCCGTGCACGCCGACGCCCTCCCCCTGCGCTGGCACCTGCCGTTCCTGCTCCCGGG
>JALYNB010000449.1 GCA_030773395.1 Actinomycetota bacterium | reverse complement strand
TGCTCGAGCAGCCCGGGCGCGAGGCGGCCGCGGGGGCCGCGGCCGCGGCGGTCCCGGCGCCGCGAGGAGTGGGAAGTCGGACGCACGGTCGCAGCGTAGGTCCGCGACGGCGCCGTACGGGCACCGGACCTCGCCCTCCCGAGCCGCCCGCCGCGACACCCCGGGCGAGGCGCTGCGCGCGCCGGGAGCGCAGGAGCTACCGTGCCGGTGTGAGCCCTGCCCGGCGCTGCTCCCGCACCGCCTGCACCGCGACCGCAGTCGCCACGCTCACCTATGTCTACGCCGACTCCACCGCGGTCGTGGGCCCCCTCGCGACCGCCGCTGAACCCCACACCTACGACCTGTGCGCGGTCCACTCGGAGCGCCTCACCGTGCCCCGCGGGTGGGAGGTGGTGCGCCACGAGGCCGACGCCGGGCCGCAGCCGCCGTCCGGTGACGACCTGGAGGCCCTCGCCGACGCGGTGCGCGAGGCCGCCCGCCCCGGGTCCCGGTCCGGCTCGGCCCCGGGAGGTCCCGTCGCGGTCGGCGTCCGGCGGGGGCACCTCCGCGTGCTGCGCTGACTCGCGCGGCGCAACACGTCGTATACGAGCAGTTACTGCTCAAGACTCGAGGGGAACGTGCCGAGGGCAAGGCGACCTGCACGTCTCGTCCCTCGGAGGGCCCCATGTCACTCGTGACCACGCCGGAGTCGACGCTCGACCGCTGCGTCGCCTGCAACAGCCCCCGGGTTACCTCGATCACCATGACCCTCACCGACGGCTCCCAGGTGCAGTTCACCTCCTGCCACAAGTGCGAGCACAAGAGCTGGGTCCAGGCCGGCCGGACGATCGAGCTCGACTCGGTCATCACCAGGGCCCAGAAGAAGAAGTAGGCGCCGCGGGGCGCGCGGGCCGGCCGACGGTAGGCCCCGGGCGCGGCGAAGCACGCGGGTAGATTCGCCGGGTCCCGTCCCGGCCCGAGAGGCTTCCCCGTGCGCGACCTGTCCCGGATCATCAAGGCGTACGACGTCCGGGGGGTCGTGCCCGACGAGTTCGACGGCGAGGTCGCCCGAGCGCTCGGCGCCGCCTTCGCCCGCTTCACCGGGGCGCCGCGGATCGTCGTCGCCCAGGACATGCGCCCCTCCGGGGACGCGCTCGTCGCTGCCTTCACCGAGGGGGCGACCGGGCAGGGGGCGGACGTCGTGCAGGCCGGGCTGGCCTCGACCGACATGCTCTACTTCGCCAGCGGCAGCCTCGACCTCCCCGGCGCGATGTTCACTGCCAGCCACAACCCCGCCCGGTACAACGGGGTCAAGCTCTGCCGGGCCCGCGCGGCGCCCGTCGGCCAGGAGTCCGGGCTCCGCGACATCCGGGAACTGATGGAGCGGGGCGTCCCGGCGCACGACGGCAGCCCCGGCGAGGTCACCCGCCGCGACCTCCTCGGCGAATACGCCGCCCACCTCACGCGCCTGGTCGACCTGTCCGGCATGCGCCGCCTGAAGGTCGTCGTCGACGCGGGCAACGGGATGGCCGGCCACACCGTGCCCACCGTGTTCGCCGGCCTGCCGGTCGACCTCGTCCCCATGTACTTCGACCTCGACGGCACGTTCCCGAACCACGAGGCCAACCCGATCGAGCCGGAGAACCTGGCCGACCTGCGGGCCCGCGTGCGGGCCGAGGGGGCCGACATCGGGCTGGCGTTCGACGGCGACGCCGACCGGTGCTTCGTGGTCGACGAGCGCGGGGAGATCGTCTCGCCGTCCGTCGTCACCGCCCTCGTCGCGAGCCGGGAGCTCGCGAAGGAGCCCGGCGCCGCGGTGATCCACAACCTCATCACGTCACGGGCGGTCCCCGAGCTCGTCCGCGAGCTGGGGGGCACGCCGGTGCGCACGCGTGTCGGCCACTCGTTCATCAAGGCGGAGATGGCCCGCACCGGTGCGGTCTTCGGCGGGGAGCACTCCGGCCACTTCTACTTCCGCGACTTCTGGCGGGCCGACTCCGGGATGCTCGCCGCCCTGCACGTCCTCGCCGCGCTCGGTGAGGTCGACGGGCCCCTGTCGGCGCTCCTCGAGCGCTTCGAGCGCTACGTGTCCTCGGGCGAGGTCAACTCGCGCGTGGACGACGTCCCCGCGGCCACGGCTCGCGTGCGCGAGGCCTTCTGCGCCCGGCCGGAAGTGACGCTGGACGACTTCGACGGGATGACCGTCGCCACGGACTCGTGGTGGTTCAACCTGCGCCCCTCGAACACGGAGCCGCTGCTCCGGCTCAACGTCGAGGCGCCCGACACCGCGACGATGGAAGGCCTGCGCGACGAGGTGCTCGGCCTCGTGCGAGCCTGAGGCCTCCACCAGCGCCCGTCGGCGCCCGACCCGAGGAGCGCGTGTGCGTCTGGAGCCCTTCCTGCTGGAGGTGCTGGCCTGCCCGGCCTGCCGGTCGTCCCTGCGTGCCGACGAGGCGGCGAGGGAACTGGTCTGCACCGGCTGCGGCCTGGCCTACCCGGTGCGCGACGACATCCCCGTGATGCTCGTCGACGAGGCCCGACCTCCCGGCGGCGGCGCGCCGGCCGGGGCCACGGGGTGACTCCCGCGCTGCGGGACGACGCCCTGGTGGGCGCC
>JALYNB010000448.1 GCA_030773395.1 Actinomycetota bacterium | reverse complement strand
CACTGCTGCGCCGCGCGCCCGCCCGTCGGGCTGATGACGTCGGCGGGCGCCCGCGTCCTCAGCCTGGACGGCACGCTGCTCGGCGAGCGCGACGACGACGCGGTCGGGGAGGCCGTCGAGTCCGGCGTCCGGCTGCTGCTGGGGCTCGTCCCGTCGACCGACGCCCCGGGCCGCCCGCGCGCCGTCGAACTGGCAGAGCCCGCGCGCCGCCTGTGGAACCGCCTCGGCTTCCCGACGGTCGACCTGGGGGAGACGGTCGCGGTGACCCCCACCTGCGGCCTCGCCGGTGCCTCGGCGGAGCACGCCCGGCGCGCGCTCGCCCTGGCCCGCGACACGGCTCGAGCCCTCGGCGAGGAGTCATGACCGCGAGAACGGCAGCGTGACCGCGCGCGTCGTCGACGGCGTGCCCGCCGTCGACCGGGAGCGGGCGTCGGAACTCGCGAAGACCCTGGACGAGCACGCGTACCGCTACTACGTGCTCGACTCCCCGATGGTCAGCGACGTCGAGTACGACGCGCTGATGCGGGAGCTCGCGGCGCTGGAAGAGCGCTACCCGTCGCTGCGGACACCCGACTCACCGACGCAGCGCGTGGCGGGGTCCTACTCGACCGACTTCGCCCCGGTCGAGCACCTCGAGCGGATGATGTCGCTCGACAACGTCTTCACCCCGGAGGAGCTCGCCGCCTGGGCGGAGCGGGTCTGCCGGGGGGTCGGCAGCGGCGAGGTGCGCTGGCTCTGCGAACCGAAGATCGACGGATTGGCGGTCGACCTCGTGTACCAGCGGGGCGCGCTGGTGCGGGCCGCGACCCGCGGGGACGGCCGCACGGGCGAGGACATCACCCTGAACCTCCGCACGCTGCGCGACGTACCCGTGCGCCTGGACGCCGGCGGCGGGGTGGGCGTGCCGGAGCTGCTCGAGGTGCGCGGAGAGGTTTTCCTCCCGTTCGAGGGGTTCGCGGCGGTCAACGCCCGGCTGGTCGCGGAGGGCAAGCCACCGTTCGCGAACCCGCGGAACGCGGCCGCGGGTTCCCTGCGGCAGAAGGACCCGCGGGTGACCGCCACGCGGCCGCTCGCCCTCACCGTGCACGGTCTGGGCGCGCGGCGGGGCTTCGACCCGCCGACGCAGAGCGAGGCGTACGACGCGCTGCGGGCACTCGGCATCCCGGTCAGCCGCCACGCCGAGGTCCGCGACGACCTGGCCGGGGTCAACGCCTACATCACGGCGCTCGCGGCGCGGCGCCACGACCTCGAGCACGAGATCGACGGCGTGGTCGTGAAGGTCGACGCGCTGCCGCTGCAGCGCCGACTCGGGTCGACGGCGAAGGCGCCGAGGTGGGCGATCGCCTTCAAGTACCCGCCGGAGGAGGCGACGACGGTGCTCCGCGACATCGCGGTGAACGTCGGCCGCACCGGTCGTGTGACACCATTCGCCGTGCTGGAGCCGGTGCAGGTGGGCGGCGTCACCGTGAAGATGGCGACGCTGCACAACGGCGACGAGGTGGCGCGCAAGGGCGTGCTGGTCGGCGACACCGTGACGGTGCGGCGGGCCGGCGACGTGATCCCCGAGGTGCTGGGGCCGGTCGCGGCGCTGCGGGACGGCACCGAGCGGCCCTTCACGATGCCGACGCGCTGCCCGGAGTGCGGCACGCTGCTCGGCCGGCCCGAGGGCGAGATCGACCTCCGCTGCCCGAACACCGTGTCGTGCCCCGCCCAGCAGCGGGAGTCGGTGTTCCACTTCGCCGGCCGG
Organism: Actinomycetota bacterium; assembly: GCA_030773395.1. GTDB lineage: Bacteria > Actinomycetota > Actinomycetes > JALYNB01 > JALYNB01 > JALYNB01. Next base: position 6,434 of record JALYNB010000448.1, on the reverse strand, counting down.
GGCGCGCTCGACATCGACGGCCTGGGCTACGAGACCGCGATCGCGCTGCTGCAGGCCGGGCGCCTCGCGGACATCGGCGACATCCCGCACCTCACGCCGGGGTCCTTCGAGGGGCTCCGCGGCTTCGGGCAGAAGAAGATCACGCAGATCCTCGCCGGCATCGAGGCCGCTCGCGACCGGCCGTTGTGGCGGCTACTGGTGGGCCTGTCGATCCGTCACGTCGGGCCGACGGCGGCCCAGGCGCTCGCCCGCGAGTTCCGCTCGCTCGACGCGATCATCGCGGCGTCGGCGGAGGAGCTGGCGGCCGTGCAGGGCGTCGGGCCGGTCGTCGCGCGGGCGGTCGCCGACTGGTTCGCCGACGAACGGCACCGCGACATCGTCCGACGCCTGCGGGAGGGCGGGATCCGCACTGCGGACGGCGAGCCGGGCGAGGAGGCGCCGCGGCCGCTGGAGGGGATGACCGTCGTCGTCACGGGCACGCTCGCCGACTTCAGCCGGGACGGGGCGACGGAGGCGGTGCAGGAGCGGGGCGGCAAGGTAACCGGGTCGGTGTCGAAGAAGACGCACTTCGTCGTCGTGGGTGCCGACCCGGGGGCGGCGAAGTACGAGAAGGCGGTGTCCCTCGGCCTGCCGCTGCTGGGCGACGAGGGGTTCCGGGTGCTGCTGGAGCAGGGGCCCGACGCGGCGCGGGAGCACGCCGCGGCCGCGAACGAGGAGGAGTGAGAGCCCGGGACGCTCGCGGGTCCTCGTCGGCCTCGTCCGGGCAGGTCACGCCCCGCTGGTGGCCACGGTCGCGGCCAGCGCGCGAGGTGGGCACGCGTGACCCCGTCAGGTCGGGCTGACCCGCCACGCGCGCGGCGGTCCTGTCGGCGGCGCCGCCTAGACTCCGGGCGTCCTCCCCCGACCGTCCGTGCGAGGAGCCGCCGCGCATGCCCGACCCCACGCCCGACGCGCCCGCGCTGGGCCGCGACGAGGTGGCCCACCTCGCCCGGCTCGCCCGGCTCGCGGTCACCGGCGCCGAGCTCGACACGTTCTCCCGCCAGCTGCAGGCGGTGCTGCGGGCGGTGGCGTCGGTGCGCGAGGTGGCGGCCGCGGACGTGCCGCCGATGACGCACGCGGTCGCGGTGACCGACGTGCTGCGGCCCGACGTCGTCACGCCGTCCCTGCCCCGGGAGGACGTGCTCGCCGCGGCGCCGGCTGCCGAGGACGGGCGTTTCCGCGTGCCGCGGATCCTCGACGAGGAGGCCTGATGAGCGACCTGACCCGCCTGACCGCGGTCGAGGTGGCGGGCGCCGTCGCCTCCGGTGAGGCGAGCGCCGTCGAGGTCGCGCAGGCCCACCTCGACCGGATCGCGACGGTCGACGACCGCGTCGGCGCCTTCCTGTTCACCGACGCCGACGGCGCCCTCGTCGCGGCCCGGGCGGTCGACGAGCGCCGCGCCGCCGGTGAGCGGCTGGGCCCGCTTGCCGGCGTGCCCCTGGCGCTCAAGGACATCCTCACGACGAAGGGCGTCCCCACGACCTGCGGGTCGCGGATCCTCGAGGGGTGGCGCCCGCCGTACGACGCCACGGTCGTCACGCGCCTGCGCGACGCCGGGGTCGTCGTGCTCGGCAAGGTCAACCTCGACGAGTTCGCGATGGGCTCGACGACCGAGAACTCGGCGTACCGGGTGACGCGCAACCCGTGGGACCTCGAGCGCGTCCCGGGCGGGTCGAGCGGCGGGTCGAGCGCGGCGGTCGCCGCGTTCGAGGCGACGATCTCGATCGGCACCGACACGGGCGGCTCGGTGCGCCAGCCGGCGGCGTACTGCGGGCTGGTGGGCGCGAAGCCGACGTACGGCACGGTGTCGCGCTACGGCCTCGTGGCGTTCTCCTCGAGCCTCGACCAGGCCGGGCCGCTCGGGCGGACCGTCCTCGACACCGCGCTGCTGCACGAGGCCGTCGCCGGCCACGACCCGCGCGACGGCACGAGCCTCGACGAGCCGGTCCGCGCGGTCGTGGCGGCGGCTCGGGAGGGCGCGCGCGGCGACCTGTCGGGCACCCGGGTCGGGGTCGTCCGGGAGCTGCACGGCGAGGGCTTCGACCCGGGCGTCGAGCAGCGGTTCACCGAGGCGCTGGAGACGCTGCGCGGCCTCGGTGCCGAGATCCTCGAGGTGGGCTGCCCGCACTTCCCGTACGCGATCGGCGCCTACTACCTGATCGCGCCGAGCGAGGCGTCGTCGAACCTCGCGCGCTTCGACGCGATGCGGTTCGGGCTGCGCGTCGGCGACGACGGCGTGCACGGCGTCGACGACGTCATGAGCCTGACCCGCCAGGCCGGGTTCGGCCCGGAGGTCAAGCGCCGCATCATCCTCGGCACCTACGCGCTGTCGGCGGGCTACTACGACGCCTACTACGGCCAGGCGGAGAAGGTGCGCACGCTGATCGCCCGTGACTTCGCCGGCGCGTTCCGGCAGGTCGACGTGCTGGTCTGCCCGACCGCGCCCACTACGGCATACCGGATCGGGGAGAAGGTCGACGACCCGGTGGCGATGTACCGCGGTGACGTCTCCACCCTGCCGGTCAACCTCGCGGGCGTGCCCGCGCTGTCCGTCCCGTGCGGGCTGTCGCCCGACGACGGGCTGCCGGTCGGGCTCCAGATCATGTCGCCGACGCTCGCCGACGAGCGCGGCTACCGCGTCGCCGCGGCCCTCGAGGCCGCCCAGGACGCCGCCCGCGGTGGAGCGCTACTCGCCGCGGTCCCCGAGCTGGAGGGAGTGCCGGCATGACGACCACCGAGGTCCCCGTCGAGACGGTCCGCTTCGACGACGTCGTCGCGCGCTACGAGCCGGTCATCGGTCTCGAGACGCACGTCGAGCTCGGCACGGCGTCGAAGATGTTCTGCGGGTGCACCACCACGTTCGGCGCCGAGCCGAACACGCAGACCTGCCCGGTCTGCCTCGGCCTGCCCGGGGCGCTCCCGGTGACGAACGCCGAGGCCGTCCGCTCCGCGGCGCTGATCGGGTTGGCGCTGAACTGCTCGATCGCCTCGTGGTCGCGGTTCGCGCGGAAGAACTACTTCTATCCGGACATGCCGAAGGACTTCCAGATCAGCCAGTACGACGAGCCGCTCTGCACCGACGGGTGGCTCGACGTCGAGGTCGTGGGGGAGGACGGCGCGCCGGCCACCGTGCGCGTCGGGATCGAGCGCGTGCACCTCGAGGAGGACACCGGCAAGACCCTGCACGTCGGCGGCGCGACCGGGCGCATCCACGGGGCCACGCACTCGCTGGTCGACTACAACCGCGCCGGGATCCCCCTCGTGGAGATCGTGACGAAGCCGGTGGCCGGGAGGGGCGCACTGGCGCCCGCGGTGGCCCGCGCGTACGTCACGGAGCTGCGCGAGCTGCTCCGCTCGCTCGGAGTCTCCGACGTGCGGATGGAGCAGGGGTCGCTGCGCTGCGACGTCAACACCTCGATCGCGCCGCCCGGAGCGCCGTGGGGCACGCGCACCGAGACGAAGAACGTCAACTCCCTGCGCTCCGTCGAGCGGGCCGTCCGCTCGGAGATGGAGCGGCAGGCCGGCGTGCTCGACGCGGGCGGCACCGTGGTGCAGGAGACCCGCCACTTCCACGAGGACACCGGGGTCACGTCGTCCGGCCGGTCGAAGGAGGAGGCGACGGACTACCGCTACTTCCCGGAGCCCGACCTCGTGCCGCTCGCGCCGACCCGCGAGTGGGTCGAGGAGCTCCGCGCCGGGCTGCCGGAGCTGCCCGCGGCGCGTCGCCGCCGGCTGCGGGAGGCCCTCGCCGCGAGCGAGAAGGACCTGGCGGAGATGACCGGGGCGGGCGTCCTCGACCTCGTGGGCGCGACGGTCGAGGCGGGCGCCGCGCCCGACAAGGCGCGGTCGTTCTGGCTCAACGAGCTGGCGCGCCGGGCGAACGAGGCTGAGGTCGAGCCGACCGAGCTGGCGATCACCCCGGCCCAGGTCGCGGAGCTGCTGGCCCTCGTCGAGGACGGCACGATCACCAACCGCATCGCTCGTCAGGTCGTGGACGGGGTCCTGGCGGGGGAGGGGTCGCCCGCCGAGGTCGTGGAGTCGCGCGGTCTCCGCGCGGTGTCGGACACGTCAGCTCTCGCCGCCGCGGTCGACGAGGCGATCGCCGCCGCTCCGGACGTGGCCGAGAAGGTGCGGGGCGGGAAGGTCGCGGCTGTCGGCGCGCTGATCGGACCGGTCATGAAGGCCACCCGGGGGCAGGCGGACGCGAGCGTGGTGCGGGCGCTGGTGCTGGAGCGGCTGGGCGTTTCGGGCTGACGCGCCCGGGGCGCTCGCGCCCGATGGGCTGAGCCTCTCGCGCGTCGTGGAGCAGCGCGGCTGTGCCCTCGGGTCAGGGCAGTCGCGAGGCTCCCGTGTCGCCCTTGGACTCGGCCCACCGGTCGTAGCGGACATCGCGCCGACCGCTGCGGGCCTGGAGCACGGCGTTGAACTCGGCGCCGATGAGCAGCGCCAGGCTCAGCAGGTAGATCCAGATCATGAGGATCAGGCCGCCGCCGAGGGCGCCGAGCACGGGGTTGCTGCCGGACGCGAGCCGCAGGTAGGCGTTCAGCCCGTACGACGCCGCGAGCCACAGCACCCCGGTCAGCACACCGCCCGGCAGGTCGCTCGACCACGACGTGCGCCGGGCAGGCGCGAGGTGGCAGAGCGTCGTCGCCCAGAGCACGAGCGCAAGGAACGCCGCGGGCCAGCGCAGCTGCTGCCAGACCCCGATGTCGACTTCGACCCCGACCAGGTCGGCCAGCGCCTCGCCCTGCCCGAACAGCGGACCGACGACGACGGCCGCCAGCCCCAGCGCCCCGAGCAGGACACTCGCGACTCCGAGGGCCAGGCCGAGGAAGCGCCGACGCCACCAGCCGCGAGTCTCCGGCACGCTGTAGGCCAGGTTCAGGGCGTTGACCACGGTCGCGAACCCGGTCGACAGGCTGACCAGCGCGAGCAGCGTCGCCACGGTGAGGAGCCGGCCGCCGTCCGTGAACAGCTGCTCGACCGACGCGATCGCCCCGGACGCCTCGTCGGTGAGCACGAGCCGCAGGGCGTCGAGCACCTCGCTCTCGACGCGCGCCGCTGTGCCCGTCCCGAGCAGCGAGTCGAGCCACCCGAGCACGCCCGCGATCATGAGCAGGCCGGGGAACACGCCGAGCACCGCGAAGAACGCCGTCTCCGCGGCGAGACCGAGCACCCGGTCGCGGTCGGACTTTCGCACGATCTGGACGACGAGGCGGGCCAGCCGCCCCGGGGCGCGGCTCACGGCGTCGACCGACCACGCCCAGGCGCGTGCGCCGGCCCCGGAGCGAGCGAGTGCGGGGGCCGCGACAGGAGCGTCATCGACCCGCATGGCCACGCGCGGAGGGTAGGTCCAGGCGCGGTCTGCCGGCCTGCGACGCGCCCGCTCAGGGGTACACCGGCAGCCGCACGATCCGGTCGTCGCCGTCCCGGGGCTCTCCGCGTCCGTCGGTGTTGTTCGTGACCACCCAGAGCGAGCCGTCCGGGGCCTCGGTGACGAGGCGGAGCCTCCCCAGCTGACCGTCCAGATGAGAGACCGGCGTGCCGACCCTCTCCCCGTCGAGGGGCACCTGCCACAGCCGCTGCCCGCGCAGTCCCGCGACCCAGAAGGACCCGGCCGCGACCGTCGCCCCGCTCGGCGAGGCCTCCGCGGGCTCCCACTCGACCAGCGGGTCGACGTACTCCGGCCCGGCGCCGCCGCCCTCCACCCGCGGCCAGCCGTAGTTGCCGCCGGGCTCGACGAGGTTGACCTCGTCGACGCGGTCCTGGCCGAACTCGCTCGCCCACAGCCGCCCGTCCTCGTCCCAGTCGAGCCCCTGCACGTTGCGGTGGCCGAGGCTGAACACCAGCGATCCGGGGACGGGGTTGTCGGCGGCCGGACGCCCGCCCTGCGTCATCCGCAGGACCTTCCCGCCGAGAGACCCGACGTCCTGCGACAGACCCGTCTCGCTGGCGTCCCCGGTCCCCGCGTAGAGCATCCCGTCGGGGCCGAAGGCCAGGCGACCGCCGTTGTGGACCCCTGAAATCGGAATGCCCGTGACGATCGGCTCCACCGAGCCGAGCCGGTTCGTGGCCGTGTCGTAGGTCGTGCGCACGATCCGGTTGTCCTCGGCGGCGGTCAGGTAGAGGAAGACCCGGGAGTCGGCGCGGAACGAGGGGGAGACGGCGATGCCGAGCAGGCCGCCCTCGCCCCCGGCGTTGACCCCGGCCACGCGCCCGACCTCCTGCACCGCGCCGTCCTGGGTGACGCGCTTGACCAGCGCGGAATCGCGCTCGGTGACGAGCGCCGAGGCGTCCGGCAGGAACGCGAGCCCCCACGGTGCGGCGAGCCCCGTGGCCACGTCCTGCGGCCCGCCGAGCCGCGCGGGGGCCACCGGGGCCGCGGAGGCCGAGGG
>JALYNB010000447.1 GCA_030773395.1 Actinomycetota bacterium | reverse complement strand
GCGCTGCTCGCCGACCGCCGGCCGTCCCCGCTCGCCCGCGCGGCCGGCGCGCTCACCCGCCCCGCCGCCGCGCTCATCCGCCCCGCCGCGCCGATCAAGGAGTTGTGGTCGCGGCGCGCCGACCTGTCACAGCCGCTTGACGGGCAGTAGCAGCGGCGGTTGCTACCGATGGGGAGCGCCTCGCGGACCCGGTGCGACCTCGACGCCTGGCGGTCCCGGTCGGCTCCTGCCGTCTTTCCCGATTTGCCTGACCAGGACGGCTCGGTCTGTCACCCTCGTCTCCTGCCTATAAGCGGGGGCGTTCCCCCGGGTCGTGGAAGGGAGCTGGCGGTGACGAGCGCAACTATGACGGACGAGAGCCAGGGGGACCCTCCCACGCCCATCCGGATCAACCAATGGCTCGCAGTCGTCACCAGCATCCTGACGATCCTCGCCACGGGCCTGGGCATCTTCGGCTTCAGCCAGGCGAGCCAGAGGGACGAGGTTGCCAGTAGCGCCGACGCTCTCCAGCGCGATCTCGACGCCGCTCATCGCACGGTAGGTGTCCTGCGGTCGGACAACGGTCGGCTCAAGCAGGACCTCAGCGCCGCGAACTCAGACAACGCCAAGCTCCAGTCCGACAACCAGGCAATGCAGTCCGAGATGGAGCAGTTGAGGGGCGCACAACCCGCACCACCCGCGGCCGGTGGACCTGCTCCTGGCCAGCCAGCCGAAGGACCGGTCCGCCACGACGGCACGGTGACTCTCGCCAACGGGGGGGACGCCGTGGACCTCAACCCGCCCGGACCAACAAGCTCTGGGAGGGTGAGGGCTGGAACAGCACCGACCACGTGTTCCTGTACAGCAACGAGCTCCGATTCACCGGGGTCGACACCCTCCCGACCGCTGAGCCCGCCACGCACGCCGTCTGCAGCGGCAGCAGCGGCTACGCCCCCACATCCGAGATTGACCCAAGCAACCTGTCGGACAAGCTCTGCTTCCGACTCAGCAGTGGTCGCTACGCGAGGATTCTCCTGACGCAGGGCGATAGCGAGAGAGTGACGCTCGCGATAACCACATGGGAGAAGGGCTGACACTGGGGACCAGTCACTGAGGGGCGAGGACCTCCTGCAGCACCTCCGCGAACTCCGACGTGACCTCCACGCGGAGCCGGTCGCCGTCCCCGTCGTGCGACAGCTGGGTGAACCGGCCCTCGTGCCACCAGAACACCCAGGGGCTGACGGCGCCCACGCCCTCGGCGTACTCCTGCGCCGTGGTCGGCACGAGCGCCTGCAGGGCGGGGATGACGCCGGCGTCGCGGACGACGTGGAAGGCCAGCTGGTGGCGCGTCGCCGCGCTGACGAGCAGCCCGTGCGGGATCGGCACCGCTTCCCCCGCGCCGACGGTCCGGCGCAGCAGGTCGGGCAGGACGAGGAGCCGGCTGGCGACGTACACGCTGTTCCCGCTGATGACGTGCAGGTCGCCGCCGCCGTCGAGCCGCAGGTGCTCGTGGCTGTCGTAGGGCTGGGCGAGGAGGTTCGCCAGCCCGGCCGCGCGCAGGTCGTCCTCGCCGAACCGGGCCACGTCGTCGTCGCCGAGCAGGTGCACGGTGTCGGGGAGGTCGAGCGCCAGCACCTCGACGAGGTTCCCGCCGAGCGGGCGGGCGTAGTCGAGCCAGTCGACGCTTGGCAGCGTCGAGGCGCCCATGACCCGCAGCACGACGTCGCGCAGCACCGCCTCGCGGTCGCCGCGCTCCAGCGCGTCAGGCGTGGAGGTGCTGCTCAGCACCGCGGCGACGTGCGCGCGGATCGTCGCGGGCCAGTCCCGCTCGCCGCCGGGAGCGGCGTGGCAGGCGGCCGCCAGGTTGTGCAGGCCGAACCGCACGCCGGCGGCGGAGACGACGTGGTCGCCGAGCACGGTCGTCTCGAAGCCCCGGTCCGCGAACGCGGCCCGCACGGCGGCGCGCAGCCTCCGGCCCTCCCCGGCGTGCAGGAAGGGGAAGACCCCATCGGGCTGGGTGTCGGACGAGCCGGGCCGGGCGCCGGCGCCCGGGTCGCGGTCGGAGCGTCGGTCGATGCGGCGCTCGGGCCGGAACCAGTTCATCCCACTCCGTCCTCCCGCGGCCCGCGCCGCCTGTTCGACCGGCCCCGATGATGGCCCTGGGCCCGGCCGTGCGGGAACGCCGACACGGCGATGTCCCCCGCATGGCGCAGCGCGGCACGGCCCGATCGGGCCCCCGGCCACCGGACGGCCGCCCCCGTCGGGACGTGGTCACCGCTAGCCTCCGGAGGTGCTGCTCGACGGACGCAGGTGGGGCGACGGGGGCGGTCCCGGCGGGCCGGCCGAGCCGAAGGTCGCCGCGGCGGTGCCGTGGGCGCTGACCGCCGCCACGGTCGCCGCGCAGATCGCCTACCCGCTGACCCCTGCCGGGCGGCCCCGCGACCGGCTGTCGGTCGCGACGGTGCTGCTGTTCGGCGGGGCCTCGGTGTCGCACGCGGTGGTCACCCGCGGGC
>JALYNB010000446.1 GCA_030773395.1 Actinomycetota bacterium | reverse complement strand
GGCTCGACGCCCTGCCGACGGCGCCCGGCGCCGACACGACGGTGCTCACCGGACCCGCCGAGCTCGTCGCTCCCGCGGCGACCGCGCTCGTGGAGGCCGGGTTCGCCGCCGACACCCCGGTGGCGGTCGTCGCGCAGGGGACCACGGTCGCGCAGCAGACGGTCGTCTCGACGCTCGTCGAGGTCGGCGAGGCCGCCGGCAGCCTGACCGGCGGGGTGGTCATGGTCGTCGGCGAGGCGGTGCGGCTGCGCGAGAAGCTGTCGTGGTTCGAGACCGCGCCGCTGTTCGGCTGGAAGGTGCTGGTGCCCCGCACGAGGGCGCAGGCCGGGTCGGTGGCGGCGCGGCTGCGCTCGCTCGGGGCGACGCCCGTGGAGGTGCCGACGATCGCCGTCGAGCCGCCGCGCAGCCCCGCCGCCATGGACCGCGCGATCAAGGGCCTGGTCTCCGGGCGGTACCAGTGGGTGGCGTTCACCTCGACGAACGCCGTCAAGGCCGTCCGGGAGAAGCTCGAGGAGGTCGGGCTCGACGCCCGCGCCTTCGCCGGCCTGAAGATCGCTGCGGTCGGCGACGCCACGGCGGAGGCCCTGCGCTCCTTCGGGATCCGGCCCGACCTGGTGCCCAGCGGCCAGCAGTCGAGCGAGGGGCTGCTGGAGGACTGGGCGCCGTACGACGACGTGCTCGACCCGATCGACCGCGTCTTCCTCCCCCGCGCGGACATCGCAACGGAGACGCTGGTGGCCGGGCTGAAGGAGCGCGGCTGGTCCGTGGACGACGTGACCGCCTACCGGACCGTGCGGGCGTCGCCGCCCGACGCCGCGACCCGTGAGGCCCTGAAGGGCGGCGGCTTCGACGCGGTGCTGTTCACCTCGTCGAGCACCGTCCGCAACCTGGTGGGGATCGCGGGCAAGCCGCACGAGTCGACCGTGCTCGCCGCGATCGGCCCGCAGACGGCCGAGACGATGCGCGAGCTCGGGCTCCGCGTCGACGTGCAGGCCGGGGTGCCCTCCACGGCCGGTCTCGTCGACGCGCTGGCCGACTTCGCGCTCGCGCGGCGCGCGCAGGAGGCGGAGCGCCTGGCCACGGAGGGCCCGGCGCCTGCCGCGCCGAAGAAGGCCGCCCGGCCTTCGCGAGCCCGGCCGTCGCGGGCGAAGAGCGCGGTGACCGAGGTGGCGGGCTCGTGAGCGGTTCCAGCGGGGGGGAGCTCGCTCCCGCCTCCCGCTTCCCCGCGGTCCGGCCGCGGCGGCTCCGTCGTACGCCGGCGCTGCGGCAGCTGGTGGCCGAGACGCGGGTGTCGCCGCGCGACCTCGTGCTGCCGATGTTCGTCAAGTCCGGGCTCGACGAGCCGGCGCCGATCTCGTCGATGCCGGGCGTCCTGCAGCACACGCGCGACTCGCTGCGCAAAGCGGCCGTGGAGGCCGTGGAGTCCGGGGTCGGGGGGCTGATCCTGTTCGGCGTCGTCCCGCCGGCGTCGAAGGACGCGCGGGGCTCGGCCGCCGACGCCGAGGACGGCATCGCCCAGCTCGCGCTCGCGGACCTCGCGGCCGAGCTGGGCGACGCGACGGTGCTGATGAGCGACCTGTGCCTGGACGAGTACACCGACCACGGGCACTGCGGCGTCCTGCTGCCGGACGGCGAGGTCGACAACGACGCCACGCTCGACCGCTACGCGTCGATCGCGGTGGCGCAGGCGCGCGCGGGCAGCCGCGTGATCGCACCTAGCGGGATGATGGACGGACAGGTCGCGGCGATCCGCGGCGCGCTGGACAGCGCGGGCTTCCGGGACGTCCCGGTGCTCGCCTACTCGGCCAAGTACGCGTCGGCGTTCTACGGTCCGTTCCGGGACGCCGCGGAGTGCGCGCCCCAGTTCGGCGACCGGGCGGGATACCAGCAGGACCCGGGCAACTCCGACGAGGCGCTGCGCGAGGTCGCGCTGGACCTCGCGGAGGGCGCCGACATGGTGATGGTGAAGCCGGCGCTGTCCTACCTCGACGTCGTACGCCGGGTCGCGGACGCGGTCGACGTGCCCGTGGCGGCGTACCAGGTCTCCGGGGAGTACGCGATGGTCGAGGCCGCCGCCGCCAACGGCTGGATCGACCGCGAGCGCACGATCATGGAGACCGTCACCTCGGTGCGGCGCGCCGGGGCCGACCTCGTCCTCACCTACTGGGCGGCCGAGGTCGCGGAGCGGCTGCGCCGGGCCTGACCCGCCTGCTCCGGCCGGTGAGGGCGGCTCCCGCCGTCAAGTGCGCCCGGGGAACGTGCCGGTGCACTCGTCCATGAGGCACTTGCCAGGGACGACGAGCAGGTCCGCTACTGGGCGCGGCACCCCCCGCCGGGCGGTCTACCGCGCGAAGCGGGGCGGGCGCGACCAGGTCGTCGGCGTCGGCGACGGCGGCCGCGCGGTGCTGCTGACCCGCTCCGGTCGCGTCTGATGCCGCCGCCGCGGGCCGGGGAGGACGATGCGTCCGGTGCCCGTGGACGCCGCACTCGCGGCAGCGGGGGTGTGAGCGCCGTTGGGCCGGCCACCGGGCGGGCCAGGCGGGTGACCTGACCGGATCTGCTGGTCCGGCCGGGTGAAGCCCCCGCTCCGACGGCCCCGCGGACGCGTGTCGGCCTGACAGTGGCCTGCATGACGCCCACCCGAGCCGGCCTGCTGGGACTCGCCGCCGCAGGCACCACCGCGACCGCTCTGATCACCCGCATGTTCATCCGGGCACTGGAGGAGATCGACGTCGAGGTCTCGCTCGCCGGCGCCCGCCGGGTGGGCCCGGCCGGAGGTGCGCCGCCGGGGCGACCTGCCGCGGCCCGAGGCTGAGGCGGGACGTGGCCCTCTACGCGGTCGCCGCCCGTCGGCGGCAGCTCCGGAC
>JALYNB010000445.1 GCA_030773395.1 Actinomycetota bacterium | reverse complement strand
ACCTGCAGGTCGACGTCCCCCTCCCGGAGCAGCTGGGAGACCGCGGCAGTCGCGGCCCGCACCGCCTCCCCGAGGTCGACGGGCTCGATGCGCCAGTCCGCGGAGCCGGACTCGAGCTTCGACAGGTCGAGCACCTGGTTGATGAGCCGGGTGAGCCGACCGGTCTCGTCGACGATCGTCTGCAGGAAGCCCTGCCGGTCCTCGAGGTCGAGGTCGGGGTTGTCGAGCAGGATCTCCGAGAAGGCGCGGATCGAGGTCAACGGGGTGCGCAGCTCGTGCGTCACCGTGGACACGAAGTCGTCCTTGAGCCGGTCGAGCTCGTGCAGCCGCTCGTTGGCCTCGCGGAGCTCCGCCGTCGCCGCCTGCAGCTCCCGTGACTTGCGCTCGAGGGCCCGGCTGGTGGCCAGGACGTGCGAGGTCTCGTCGAGGATCTCCATGACCTCGCGCACGCCCAGGGGCTCCTCGCTCCCCGCGGACGCGACGAGGAACCGGGCGGACGTCGTGCCCACGGAGCCGGCAAGCCGCGCCTCGACGTGGCGGACCAGCTCGCCCCCCGCTGCCTCGTCGGCGCCCGGCAGTCCGTGGGCCGCCCGGTAGGCGACCAGCGCCTCCCGCGCGCCGTCGGGCCCGAGAAACCGCTCGAGGAGCTCGCGGAGCTGCCCCACGGTCGCGCTCCCGCGGTAGAGCCGGGAGTCCGACCGGCTGCCCGCCGCGTCGACGAACTCGGCCGCCTGCAGGTGCTCCGCCGGGTCGCGGTGGCCGCCGAGCGAGACACCGACGAACAGCCCCACGTTCGCGAGCGTGCTCCAGAGCATCGCGTGGCTGATGTCGTCGAGCCCGGTCAGCCCGAACAGCGCCTGCGGCGCGAGGAGCCCCGCCCCGAAGGGGCCGTCCTCCACGAAGCCCGTGGGCAGCCAGCCCTGCTCGGCCGTGTAGGGGAGCAGCAGCGTGTAGACCCAGACGGCGAACCCGGCAGCCAGCCCGGCGGTGGCCCCGCGCCGCGTCGCCCCCCGCCAGTAGAGCCCGCCGAGGAGCGCGGGCGCGAACTGCGCCACGGCCGCGAACGACACCAGGCCGATGGAGACGAGGGCCCGCGTGTCGCCGGCGACCCGGAAGTAGACGAAGCCGAGGAGGAGGACGGCGACGATCGTCGTACGGCGGATGGCGAGCACCAGGCCGCCCAGCGCCTGCCGGCGGGCGAGCCAGCCCACACGCAGCAGCAGGGGGATGACCAGCGAGTTCGACACCATCGTCGACAGCGCGACGGTCTCCACGATCACCATGCTCGTCGCGGCCGACAGGCCGCCGAGGAAGACCAGCAGGGCGAGCACCGGCTGGTCGGCGACCAGCGGGAGCGCGAGCACGAACGTGTCGGGGTCGGCCCCCCCGGCTCCGGGCGTGCCGTCGAAGGTGAGCAGTCCCGCCAGCGCGATCGGGAGCACGAAGACGTTGATCAGCAGCAGGTAGAGCGGGAAGAGCCACGTCGCGGTGCGCAGGTGTCTCTCGTCGACGTTCTCCACGACCGCGATCTGCCACTGCCGCGGCAGGAGCAGGACCGCGAGCATCGACAGCACGACGAGCCACAGCCAGTCGCCGTAGGTGCCGACGGCGTCGAAGGTGAGCAGCCGTGCCAGGTCCGGCCGGGCCTCGGCGCGGCTGAACACGTCGCCGAACCCATCGAAGAGCCCGAACACGACCCAGGCCCCGACGGCGAGGAACGCCCCGAGCTTCACCAGCGACTCGAACGCGACCGCGGCGACCATGCCCTCGTGCCGCTCGGCGGCGTCGAGGTGGCGGGTGCCGAAGAGGATCGTGAAGGCGGCCAGCAGCAGGGCAACGTACAGGGCCGTGTCCTGGAGCAGGGGCACGCCCTCGGTGAGGGCCGCGGTCGGCACGCCCGCGCCGCGCAGGGCCTCGAAGGTGTTCGAGATGGCCTTCAGCTGCAGGGCGATGTAGGGGACCAGGCCGATGACGGCGACGACGGTGACGAGCGCCCCGAGGCTGCCGCTGTTGCCGTAGCGGGACGCGACGAAGTCCGACAGCGACGTGATGCGGTTGCGCTTCGCGATGCGGATGATCTTCCGGACGACCACGCACCAGACGACGAGCGTGACGGTGGGGCCGAGGTAGATCGGCAGGAAGCCGATGCCGGCGGAGGCGGCCCGGCCCACGCTGCCGTAGTACGTCCACGACGTCGCGTAGACCCCCAGCGAGAGCGCGTAGATGACCCCGCTGTTGATGACGCTGTGGCCCGCGTCGGCGCGGCGGTCGCCGTACGACGCGATGGCGAAGAGCAGGCCGAGGTAGGCGACGGACGCCGCCACGACGACCCAGGTGGGCAACACGTCAGGACCCCCGGCTGAACCGGGCGGCGAGGGCTACGACCGCGGCCCAGGCGGTGAACACGTAGACGGGGAGGACGGGCAGCCCGCCGACGCTCCCCCCGGAGCCGAAGACCGCGAGCACCGGGTAGTCGAACAGCAGGAACGCGAGCACGGCGGCCGCGACCAGGCGCGGGCCCGCCGCGGAGCGGCCAGGCCCGCTGCCCTGTCCCCGCTGCCCTCCCGGCCGCGATCCAGTCACGCGTCCCGCCTCAGGTCACCATGTGTGTCGCGAAGCGGGAGGCCGTGGCCTGCTGCACGTCGCGGAGGTGGCGCAGCACGGCGCGCAGCCGGTCGCGCTCGTCGGTCGTGAGGTCGTCGAGGCGCAGCAGGTTGTCGGCCGGCTGCCCGTCGCGCACCTGCTCCACCTGGTGGCGCAGCCGCAACGCGGTGAGGAACCGGTAGCCGTCGGCGAGGTCGGCGGCGTCCCCGGGGTGGAGCGTCTCGGCGTCCGCGGCCGCCTGGAGGCGGCCCAGGGTCGTGCGCGCGGACGAGCCCCCCACCAGCGCGTAGAGCCGGCCGAGGAGCACGATGGCGGCGAGCCCGGCCCGCTTGACGTCGAGCGTGCCGTCGGGGGCTCGGAGCCGACCGAACAGGCCGACCGGCGGCCGGAATGTGACCGCGGCCCGCGCCATCTGCACCCGGAAGGGCCCCCGGCTGCCCCCGGACACGAGCGTCCGGTCGAGGACGTCGACCGGGAGGTCGCCGTGCACGGGCCGCACGTCGAGGAACACCTCGGCCTGCAGGAGCGCCAGCGGCTCGGGGCTGTCCACCCAGTCGTGGAACATCGCCCGGAAGTCGCCCACCGGTCGGCACCAGTTCGTCGCCATGTAGCCGCCCGTGCACAGTGGCAGGCCGGCGCGGGCGAGGCCCGCCACGACGAGCCCCGCGAGCTCGGGGAAGTACTCCACCGCACCCGTGGCTCCGTCGGCGAAGGCGAGCGCGCTGTCCTGGTCGCTCGACAGCACCTGCTCGCCCCGCCCGTGGGAGCCGAGGGAGAGCCAGGCGTAGGCGCACGGGGACGGCCCGAGCTCCGCCTCGGAGAGCGTCAGCAGGCGGGTCGTGAGCGTGTCGTTGACGTGGGCGATGGACTGCGTGACGGCGAGGACGTCGGTCCCCTCGCCGAGCAGCCGGCCCACCACCGCCAGCATCTCGGCCCGGTAGCCGTCGAGGGCCTCGCCGTCGTCCACGCGGCGGAGCCCCGCGACCACGCGCAGGGGCTCGGCCAGCTCCTCCAGCAGCAGGTCCATCGCTCCCCCGGCGGGTGTCGGCGTGCGGTGCGGGGCGCGCGGCGAGCCTAGCCGGACGAGGCCTTCGCTGGGCGTCCCGTCCGCAGGGCGGGGGGCGGGACCGGCCCGCGCTCCGACGACCGCCGGGGTGCCTGCGCGGTACGGGGTGCCACGGGCGCCCCGTACCGCCCTTGTAGCGTCCGTCACACTGCGGGAGAGTTGAGTCAGCGACCGCTGACCGTCCTGCCCCGAGGTCTCCCCGGCCCCCCGAACGTCCTCCTGGAGGAGCAAGCGTGACTGCGACAAGCGAGCAAGGTCTCTCCGCGTCCCCGGAGAACCGCCGGTTCGACCCCCCTGCCGAGCTCGCCGCCTCGGCGAACGTGACGGCGGAGACCTACGAGGAGGCCGCTGCCGACCGGCTCGGCTTCTGGGAGAAGCAGGCCCGGCGGCTGGAGTGGGGGCAGGAGTGGAGCGAGCCCCTCGACTGGCAGCCGCCCTTCGCGAAGTGGTTCGTCGGCGGCAAGCTCAACGTGGCCGTGAACTGTGTCGACCGGCACGTCGCCGCGGGCAACGGCGACCGCGTCGCCCTGCACTGGGTCGGCGAGCCCGAGGACCACACCCGCGACATCACGTACGCCGAGCTGCAGGTCGAGGTCTGCAAGGCCGCGAACGCGCTGGCCTCTCTCGGCGTCAAGCAGGGCGACCGCGTCTGCATCTACCTGCCGATGATCCCCGAGGCCGTCATCACGATGCTGGCGTGCGCCCGCCTGGGCGCCCCCCACACGGTGGTGTTCGGCGGCTTCTCCGCGCAGGCGATCGCCGACCGCATCCAGAGCGCGGGCGCGCAGGTCGTCGTGACGGCCGACGGCGGCTATCGCCGCGGCGCCCCCAGCGCGCTGAAGCCGGCGGTGGACGACGCCCTGCAGCAGTGCCCGGACGTCCGCAGCGTGGTGGTCGTCAAGCGCACCGGCCAGGAGACGGCCATGACCGAGGGCCGCGACCAGTGGTGGTCCGACGTCGTGGGCTCCCAGCCCGAGACGCACGAGGCCGAGGCCTTCGACTCCGAGAACCCGCTGTTCATCCTCTTCACCAGCGGCACGACCGGGAAGCCGAAGGGCGTCCTGCACACCAGCGGCGGCTACCTCACCCAGGCGGCCTGGACGCACTGGGCGGTCTTCGACCTCAAGCCCGAGACCGACGTCTACTGGTGCACCGCCGACGTCGGCTGGGTCACCGGCCACAGCTACATCACGTACGGGCCGCTCGCCAACGGCGCGACGCAGGTGCTCTACGAGGGCACCCCCGAGTCCGGCGGCCGCGACCGGCTCTGGCGCATCATCGAGAAGTACAAGGTCTCGATCCTCTACACGGCACCCACGCTCATCCGCACCTGCATGAAGTGGGGCGAGGAGCACCCGAACAGCCGCGACCTGTCGTCGCTGCGGGTGCTCGGCTCCGTGGGTGAGCCGATCAACCCCGAGGCCTGGATGTGGTACCGGCGGGTCATCGGCGGCGACCGGTGCCCGATCGTCGACACATGGTGGCAGACCGAGACCGGCGCGATGATGTGCTCGCCGCTCCCGGGGGTCACGTCCACCAAGCCGGGCTCCGCGATGGCGCCGCTGCCCGGCATCTCCATGGACATCGTCGACGAGGAGGGCAAGTCCGTCGGCGACGTCGGCAGCGGCTACCTCGTCATCGACGAGCCCTGGCCGAGCATGCTCCGCACCGTGTACGGCGACGACGAGCGCTACCGCGACACCTACTGGTCCCGCTTCGAGGGCAAGTACTTCGCGGGCGACGGCGCGAAGTGGGACGAGGACCACGTGCTGTGGTTCCTCGGCCGCGTCGACGACGTCATGAACGTCTCCGGCCACCGCATCAGCACCAGCGAGGTCGAGAACGCCCTGGTCGGCCACCCGAGCGTCGCCGAGGCCGCGGTCGTCGGTGCCGCCGACGCCATGACCGGCCAGGCCATCGTCGCCTTCGTGACCGTCCGCGGCTCCGTCGGCGAGGAGGAGTCGAGCGGGGACAAGCTCATCCAGGACCTCCGCAACCACGTCGGCAAGGAGATCGGCCCGATCGCCAAGCCGAAGAAGATCTTGATCACGCCGGAGCTGCCGAAGACACGCAGCGGCAAGATCATGCGGCGTCTGCTGCGCGACGTGGCGGAGAACCGCGAGATCGGGGACGTCACGACCCTGGCGGACGCCTCGGTCATGGAGTCGATCTCCGGCAAGCTCAAGGCGGGGTCGGGCGCCGACGACTGACCCGCGCGCGCACGTCAGGAGGCCCCGCCGCCCTTCCCCGAGACCCGAGGGGAGGGC
>JALYNB010000444.1 GCA_030773395.1 Actinomycetota bacterium | reverse complement strand
GCACCTGCCCGATACGTACAGTCGAGACTCGGCAGCAGGCAGGACGACCAGCAGGAGAGCGATGACCCTGACTGGAGCAGCGACCCCGACACCAGTCTTCCGGACGGTCCGGGCCCGGCCGGAGCGGCGGTCGGGCCGGTCCCGCAGCCCGCGCCGCGCCTGCGGGAGCTCCTGCGGGAGGACCTGTCGCGCTACGTGTGGAGCCCCGGCCGCCGGAACACCGTGCTCGGCGCCCTCGAGCCGGGCTTCCAGGCGGTCGCCGTCCACCGGTACGCGGCCTGGACCCGCACGCAGACCGGCGTACGGCGCAAGCTGGTCCGCTGGTCCTACGACCTCGCCTACCTCGTCGTCCGCAACGTGTACGGCATCGAGCTGCCCGAGACCGTGCAGCTCGGGCGGCGGGTCCGCATCGCGCACCAGAGCGGCATCGTCATCCACCCGAACACCGTCATCGGTGACGACTGCGTGATCCGCCAGAACGTCTCGCTCGGCGCCGCCCGCGGCGACGCGGCCCGGACGCAGCTCCAGGCCCCGAGGCTCGGCCGGGGCGTGTCGCTCGGCGCGGGCGCGGTCGTCATCGGCGGCGTGCGGATCGGGGACGGCGCCTGGGTCGGCCCGAACGCCGTCGTCATGACCAACGTGCCTGCGGGGGCGACGGTGCTCGCGGCGCCCCCACGGATCATGCGGCTGCCCAGCCAGGTCGCGCAGCGCGAGGAGGAGCTCCGTGAGCGCTGACCCCGCGGAGGCGTCCCCGACCGCGCGCCCGGAACAGCCCTCCCCGCGCGACCTCCTCCGCGAGGCCTGTACGGCCGCCGGCCGCGGGGAGGCGCGCGTTGCGGTGCGCCGTCGTCGACGCCACGGATGAGCTGCCGCTCTGGCTCGCCGCCGCCCGGGTGCTCGCGGCGCTGCCCGCCGACGACTGGGCCCGCCGCTCGCTGCGCCTCGCCGTGCTCGGCAGCCACACCACGAGCCCGCTCGTCACCCTCGTCGAGGTCGCGGCCGCCCGGTACGGGATCGCGCTGACGACGTACGAGGCCCCGTACGGGCAGTACCAGCAGGAGCTGCTCGACCCCGGATCCGGGCTCTTCGCGTTCGCCCCGGACGTCGTCCTCCTCGCGGTCGACCAGCGGGAGCTGCACCTGCCCGACCTGTCGCCGACGCCGGCGGAGGACCTGACCCGGGAGGTCGTCCGGTGGGTGGGCCTGTGGTCCGTCGCGCGGGAGCGGCTCGGTGCGACCGTCGTGCAGCCGACGTTCGTGCCGCCCGAGGCCGACCCGTTCGGCCACCTCGCCTTGCGCCTGCCCGGGTCGCGGCGCCGGCAGGTGCGCGCGCTGAACCTCGCGCTCGGCGAGCGGGCGCCGGAGGGCGTGCTGCTCGTCGACGCGGAGAGCGTCGCCGCCTCCGTGGGGCTGCGCGTCTGGCACGACGAGCGCTACTGGCTCGCGAGCAAGCACGCGGTGGGCCTCGGGGCCCTGCCCGCGCTCGCCCGCCAGACCGCCGGCGTGCTCGCCGCGGGCGTCGGCCTGAGCCGCAAGGTCGTGGTCGTCGACCTCGGCAACACACTCTGGGGCGGCGTGATCGGCGAGGACGGGCTCGCGGGGATCACGCTCGGCGACGGCCCCGAGGGCGAGGCGTTCCAGGCGTTCCAGACGTACCTGCTCGGGCTGCGACGGCGCGGTGTCCTGCTGGCCGTCGTCAGCAAGAACAACGAGGCCGACGCCCGCCCCCGTTCCTCTCCCACCCGGACATGCGGCTCTCGCTCGACGACTTCGCCGCCTTCCTCGCCACCTGGGAGGACAAGAGCACGCAGATCCGACGGCTGTCCGAGCAGCTCTCCCTGGGTCTGGACGCGTTCGTCTTCGTCGACGACAACCCTTTTGAGCGGGAGGCCGTCCGCTCGGCCCTCCCGGAGGTCGAGGTCGTGCCGCTGCCGGCCGAGCCCGCGGGGTACGTCGCGGCCCTCGCCACGCACCCGGCGCTCGAGCCGGCCGCGTTCACCGCCGAGGACGCCCGGCGCACCGAGCAGTACCGCGCGCTCGCCTCGGCCGCGGAGTCGTCGACCGCGGCGCCCGACCGCGAGTCGTTCCTGCGCGGTCTCGAGATGGTCGCCGCGTTCGAGCCGGTCGGGGAGGCCAACCTCAAGCGGGTCGTCCAGCTGATCGGCAAGACGAACCAGTTCAACCTCACCACGCGCCGGCACGGTGCGGCGGACGTCACAGCGATGCTCGCGCGGCCCGGCGCCGTGGGACTGGCCCTGCGCCTGCGCGACCGGTTCGCCGACCACGGCCTCGTCGGTGTGCTCCTCGCCGTACCCGACGGGGACGACCTGCGGGTCGACGCCTGGCTGATGTCGTGCCGGGTGCTCGGCCGCGGCGCGGAGCTCGTCACCATGCGGGTGCTCGCCGAGGCCGCCGCAGCGCAGGGCCGGCGGTGGCTCGTGGGGGAGTTCGTCCCGTCGGAGCGCAACGACCCGGCGTCGCGGGCCTACGCCGACTGCGGGTTCCGGGCCCTCGGGGAGAGCGGGGGCGCCGCGACGTGGGCCCTGGACCTCGAGGCCGACCGGGTGCCCGACCCCGGGCTCATCGCCGTACAGCATCCGACAGCCGGCCCGGCAGCGGTCGGCACAGCAGGAGGGGAGCAGCGTGACCACACTGGCCAGGCTCGACGAGGTCATCCGCGAGGTCTTCGACGACCCCGACATGGTCCTGACCGACGCGACGACCGCGCGGGACGTGCCGGGCTGGGACTCGCTGGCCCACGTCAACCTGATGTTCAGCATCGAGTCGGAGTTCGGCATCGCGTTCAGCTCTGCCGAGCTGTCCAGGCTGCAGGACGTCGGCGAGCTGCGGCGCGTCGTCGTCGCCAAGGCCGGGGCCTGACCGCAGGCGCGCCGTCCGGCATGCGGTAGACCTCGCATGCGGTAGACAGGGCGGCGCGGCGCGGGCCGCGGGGGAGCGCCGGACGGGCGTGGGAGCGGGAGGCGTGCGTGCGGCTGGCAGTGATCGCCGGGGACGGCATCGGGCCCGAGGTGGTCACCGAGGGGCTGAAGGTGCTCGAGGCGGTGCACCCCGGCGTCGACGCCCGGCAGTACGACCTCGGAGCCCGCCGGTGGCACGCCACCGGGGAGACCCTGCCCGACTCCGTGCTGGAGGAGCTCCGCGGGCACGACGCGATCCTGCTCGGCGCCGTCGGTGACCCTGGCGTGCCGAGCGGGGTGCTTGAGCGGGGCCTGCTGCTGCGCCTGCGGTTCGCGCTCGACCACCACGTCAACCTCCGGCCGGTCCGCCTCTACCCGGGGGTCGAGAGCCCGGTCCGCGGGGGCACCCCCGAGACCGTCGACATGGTGTTCGTGCGGGAGGGCACCGAGGGCCCCTACGCCGGGGTGGGCGGGGTGCTGCGGCGCGGCACCCCCCACGAGGTGGCACTCGAGGAGAGCGTCAACACGCGGTACGGCGCCGAGCGCGTCGTCCGGGACGCCTTCGCGCGCGCGGCGCGCCGGCCGCGGAAGAAGCTGACGCTGGTGCACAAGGACAACGTGTTCGCGAACGCGGGCTCGCTGTGGCAGCGCACCTTGCGCGAGGTCGCGCCGGAGTTCCCCGACGTCGCCGTCGACTACACCCACGTCGACGCCGCCTGCCTCTACATGGTCACGCAGCCCGAGCGGTTCGACGTCGTCGTCACCGACAACCTCTTCGGCGACATCCTCACCGACCTCGGCGGGGCCATCGCCGGCGGCATCGGCCTGGCGGCGAGCGGCAACCTCGACGCGAGCCGGGCCAACCCGTCGATGTTCGAGCCGGTGCACGGCAGCGCGCCCGACATCGCGGGGCAGCAGGTCGCCGACCCGACCGCGACCGTGCTGAGCGTGGCGCTGCTCCTGGACCACCTCGGCCACGCCGACGAGGCCGCCCGCGTCGAGGCCGCCGTGGCGGCGGACCTCGCCCAGCAGGG
>JALYNB010000443.1 GCA_030773395.1 Actinomycetota bacterium | reverse complement strand
ACGACGACAAGACCCGGGAGTCACCGCGAAGTTTCTCATCTGAGCCGGCATCGCCACGCGCGCCGGCACAACCGTGTCGGTGGGCGCAGAGGGTGTCGAACCCCCGACCCCCGGTTTGTAAGACCGGTGCTCTACCGCTGAGCTATGCGCCCGACGGGCCGGAAGCCTACCGGCCGTGGGACCGCCTGCCTGGCGCGCGCATCGGCCGTGGCCCGGCGTCGGCTCAGAGGTCGGCCAGCACCTTGAGGTAGTCCTGCGTGTTGCGCGCCTCGCCCGGCGAGTTGAGCACCGACCACCGCACGGTGCCCTCGCGGTCGATGACGAACGTCGCGCGCGTCGCCATGCCGCGTTCCTCGAGGAAGGCGCCGTAGGTCCGCGAGACCTCGCCGTGCGGCCAGAAGTCCGACAGCAACGGGTACTCCACGCCGTGCTGTTCGGCGAAGACCCGCAGCGACGGCACGGGGTCGCAGGACACTGCGAGGACCTGCGCGTCCGGGCGCGAGAGCCCGGCGCCCTCGTCACGGATGGCGCAGATCTCGCCCGTGCACGTCGGCGTGAACGCGAACGGGTAGAAGACCAGCACGACCGCCGACCGGCCACGGAAGGAGGAGAGCCGGACGGGCCGACCGTGCTGGTCGGGCAGCTCGAAGTCCGGTGCGGGCTGCCCCACGGACACGATCATGCGGATCTCCTTCGGTGGTCACAGGGACAAGCACGGCCGACGGAGGGCCAGTGGCGGCGGAGGACCAGCGGCGGAGGGACGTTGACGCCCAAGCCGGTCGCGGCCCGTGGACGCTTCAGCGCCGCGAGGACCGCGGCGCCACCAAACGCGTGCCTGACCAGTCGCGCGCGGCGCTGATGCTCGTCGTCTGGTTCAAGCCCGCCGTGGGCGCGGCGTCACCGATGTCGCTCGGCTCCACGTGGCCCGGCCGCCCAGCTTTGGGCGTGAGCAGCCAGACGACGCCCCCGTCGGCGAGGTCGGTCAGGGAGTCGACGAGGGCGTCGACGAGGTCTCCGTCGTCCTCGCGCCACCACAGCAGGACCACGTCGACGACGTCGTCGTAGTCTTCGTCGACGAGCTCGTTGCCGGTCAGCGCCGTGACGGCCTCGCGCAGCGCGTCGTCGCAGTCGTCGTCGTAGCCGAGCTCCTGGACCACCTGACCCGGGCGGAACCCCAGCCGCTCGGCCACCCGCTCCACATCCGCGGAACCCGCGGTCGCGCCCACGCCGCCCTCCCTGCCCGTGCACCCGGCCGATCCGGGGTCGTGGCCGGTAGTCCACACTCCCCGGCCACCCGGGCGCAAGCGTTTGCGACGCCCGGACGGGCTACGGGTCGATCACGCCTTGTGGCCGGCGAGGTCGGCGTAGACCACCACGTTGCTCGCGTAGTAGCGCTTCTTCGGGTCGTACTCGCCACCACAGGTGATGAGGCGCAGCGCCGCCGTCTCGGTGTTGGAGTAGACCGACACCGTCGGGAACTCGTCCTTCGGGTAGGTCTCGACCTTGGTCACCCGGAAGACGGCGGTGCTGCCGTCGGCCCGGTCGACCTCGATCTCGTCACCCGCCCGCACGTCACCGAGCCGGAAGAACACCGTCTCGCGGCCGTTCCAGGTCACGTGCCCGGCGAGGACGGAGGGACCCAGCACCCCCGGCTGGGGGCTGCCGGTGTACCACCCGACGTCGTCCGGGTCGGACGGCGTCTCCATGGCGCCGTTCGCCTGCCGGCCGAGCGTCACGATGGGGCCGTCGATGCCCACGCGCTCCACGCGCATGGCGACCGGACGCGAGGCGTTGAGCGGCTGTACGGCGGGCCGCTGCGGCGCCGTGGTGGCCTTGGCGCCCCCGCCTGCCTTGCCGGCCGAGCCGGGTCCGGACGTACCGGTGCCCGCCGCGTCGGCCGGCGTGGCCTGGGCGGAGGTGGGCGTCGGGCCGGCGCTCGCCGGTCCCGGCTGCGCCGCGGAGACCGCGGGGGGCGGCGTGGTCGGCACGGGGGCGTCGGCGCCGGCGCGTACGGCGAGGCCGATCGCCCCGGCCC
>JALYNB010000442.1 GCA_030773395.1 Actinomycetota bacterium | reverse complement strand
GGTCGAGGGAGGCCGCACCCTGCCCCGCGTGGGGGACGCGCTCGCCGCCCTGGCCGGGGCGGTCCGCCTGCTCGGCTCCGACGTGGCGGGCGGCGGGGGCACCTGGCACGCGCGGAGCGCGCTGCTGGAGGTAGCGGGGAGCCTGCGGCCCGACCTCCTCGCGCCCGGTGACCCGCACGGGGCTGCCGTCGTGGCCCTCCTGCGACCGCTCGTCGTGGACCTCCTGGAGGCGACGGGTCTCCCGCACGAGCAGGCCCGGGCCGCTCTCCCGAGGGAGGGGCCGTCAGCCGGCGGGGCGCGACGGGGGAGCCCGGTAACGGTGACGTCACGACACCGCTTCTGGACCCGACCTTCATCGACACGGTCGCGGGCGAGTGGTTGCCTGGCCCCATGCGACCGCCACGCATCGTCCTCGCCCTGCTCGCCACGCTCGCGCTGATCCTCACCGGCTGCTCCAGCGGCGAGTCGGTCCCCCAGGCAGGCGGCGGGAACGCCGGCGGGGGCGGTGGCGCCGGGGGACAGACCCTCGTCGCGGCCATCGCCGCCGAGCCCGACCAGTTCGACCCGCACAACACGAGTGCCTACGCGGCGTTCCAGGTGCTCGAGAACGTCTACGACACGCTCGTGCAGCCCAACGCGGAGCTGGAGTTCGAGCCCGCACTCGCCGAGTCGTGGGAGACCAGCGTGGACGGGTTGACCTGGACGTTCCGGCTCCGGGACGGCGTCAGGTGGCACAACGGCCGCGAGTTCGTCGCCGACGACGTCGTGTACTCGATGAACCGGCTGAAGGACGGCGACCTCACCAACAGCTACCTGCTCTCGTCGGTGGCGCAGGTGACGGCGTCCGACCCACGGACCGTTGTGTTCACCCTGTCCCGCCCCACCGCCGACTTCCTCGCGAACATCGGCGGCTTCAAGGCGGCCGCGATCGTCGCCCGGGAGAACGTCGAGGACAAGACGATTGCCAGCAAGCCGATCGGCACCGGCGCTTTCACCTTCCAGTCGTACACCGGCGGTCAGGGCGTGCAGCTCGCCCGGTTCGACGACTACTGGGGCGGGGAGGTGGCGCTGGCGGGCGTGCAGTACCGCTTCATCCCCGAGCCCACGGCCGCGCTCACGGCGCTGCGCACGGGCGAGGTGCAGTGGACCGACAACGTGCCGCCGCAGCAGGTGCAGGCGCTGCAGGGCGACGACTCCGTGGTGCTCGGGCAGACCGAGAGCACCGACTACTGGTACGTCGCCCCCAACCACGCCCGGGCGCCCTTCAACGACCCGAGGGTGCGGCGGGCGCTCGCCCTGGCGATCGACCGCGAGGCGATCACGCAGGCTGCGACGTTCGGGAACGCCACGCCGAACCAGACCGCGATCCCGCCGGGCCGGCCGTACGCCGTCGACTACGCGCCGTACGAGCGGGACGTGGCGGAGGCGCGCCGGCTCATCCAGGAGGCCGGCGTCGCGGGTCGCACGGTCGACCTCATGGTGACGTCCGAGTACCCCGAGACCGTCACCGCCTCCGAGGTCATCGCGGCCCAGCTCGGGGAGGTGGGGCTGAATGTGCAGCCCCGCACGCTCGGCTTCAGTCAGTGGCTCGCGGAGCAGACGGCCGGCACGTTCGACATGCTCATGCTCGGCTGGCTCGGCAACCTCGACCCCGACGACTACTACTACGAGCAGCACCACACGAACGGCTCGTTCAACGCGCAGAAGTACTCGAACCCGGCCGTGGACGCCGCCCTCGACCAGGGCCGGTCCAGGCTCGACGAGTCGGCGCGCGAGCAGGCCTACGACACCGCCGTGCGTGCGATCGTCGACGACGTGAGTTACGTGTACCTGTACAACCCGCAGGTCACCCAGGCCCACACCCCGCAGCTCACGGGCTACGAGGTCCGTGCCGACCGAGCGATCCGCTGGGCCGGCGCGGCGCTGGAGGGATAGGCGGTGCGGCGGTTCCTGCTCCGCCGAGCCGTCCAGGCGGGGATCGTGCTAGTCGGCGTCGCGGTCATCACGTTCTCGCTGCTCCAGCTCGTGCCCGGCGACCCGGTGCGCACCGCGCTCGGCACGCGCTTCGACCCCGAGACGTACGCCGCGCTGCGGGCCCGGGCCGGCCTCGACCAGCCCCTGCCGGTGCAGCTGGGGGACTACCTGCTGTCCGCGGTGCGCGGCGACCTCGGCGTGAGCTTCCGCAGCGGCCAGCCGGTGACGATCCTGCTGCTGGAACGGCTGCCGGCGACGCTGACGCTGGGCCTCGCCGGGCTGGCCGTGGCGCTCGTCATCGCCCTGCCGCTCGGGATCCTCGCCGCCGTGCGGCAGGGGTCGAAGACCGACGCGACCGCGACGGTCGTGAGCCAGGTCGGGGTCTCGGTGCCCGACTTCTGGATGGGCATCCTGCTGATCCTGCTGTTCGCGGGCACGCTCGGCTGGTTGCCGTCGGCCGGCTACGTATCCCCGACGGAGGACGTCGGCGGCTGGCTGTCACACCTGGTGCTGCCGGCGGTCACGATCGGGGTGGTGTCGGGCTCGATCCTCACCCGGTTCGTCAGGTCGGCGGTGCTCGAGTCGCTGGGGCAGGACTACACCCGCACGGCGCGCTCGAAGGGCCTCCCGGCGGGGCTGGTGCTCCGTCGGCACGTGCTGCGCAACGCCATGATCCCCGTGCTGACCATCACCGGGCTGCAGCTGGCGACGCTGCTCGGCGGCCTGATCGTCATCGAGTACGTGTTCGCCTGGCCCGGTCTGGGCCAGCTGGTCTTCACGGCGGTGCAGGGCCGGGACTATCCGCTCGTGCAGGGCGTGGTCCTCCTGCTCGCCGCGCTGTTCCTGCTCGTGAACCTGCTCGTCGATCTCTCCTACGCCGCCCTCGACCCGAGGATCTCCTACTCGTGAGCGTCAACGCGAGCACACCGGGACGGGACCCGGGCCCTTCCGCCGACCCGCCGGTCGGGGCGTCGGGGCAGCCGCGGCGACCCGGGGACCGCCCGCCCGGCGGCCTCACCCCGACCGGGGCTCCCGGC
>JALYNB010000441.1 GCA_030773395.1 Actinomycetota bacterium | reverse complement strand
GGCGGGGGGCGAGGGCCCGGACGGTCCCGACGGGGACGAGCCCGCGGCGCTGCTCGGGCTGGCCCGCTTCGCCATGGCGGAGGAGGCGGTCGCCGAGGGGCTGGCGCGTCTCGTGGCCACGGCGAGGCAGTGGGGCGACGAGGCCTCCGTGCAGGGGGTGGGGGCCGCGGCCGGCCTCGACGAGTCACAGCTCAGGGCGGTCCTGGCCGCGGTGCGGCACGGGGTGTCGGTGCTGACGGGCGGGCCGGGCACCGGGAAGAGCCGCACCGTGGCGGCGGTGGTGGAGCACGCCCGACGTCGCCGCAAGCGCGTCGCTCTTGCCGCCCCCACCGGGCGGGCGGCGAAGCGGCTAGAGGAGCTGGCCGGCGAGCCCGCGACGACCCTGCACCGCCTGCTGGGGGCACAGGGCACGACCGGGGAGTTCCTGCGGGGCGAGGACTGGCCGCTCGACGCGGACCTGGTGGTCGTCGACGAGGCCAGCATGCTCGACGCCGAGCTGGCGGCCGCGCTCGTCGAGGCCTGCGACGACGGGACGCACCTGCTCGTCGTCGGCGACCCGGCTCAGCTGCCGAGCATCGGGGCCGGCCGCGTCCTCGGTGACCTGGTCGACGCGGGCGCCGTGCCGGTGGCCGAGCTCACGACGCTCTACCGCCAGGCCGAGGGCGGGGCGATCGCGCGGCTGGCGACGGCCGTCCGCGCGGGCGAGCTGCCCCCGGTCGACGACCCGCACCGGGAGGTGGTGGTCGTCCGCGCCCGCGACGCGGGGGAGGCGGCCCACCGCTCGGTGCAGCTGGTCACCGACTCGATCCCGCGAGCCCTCGGGATCCCGCCCGACGACGTCCAGGTGGTCACGCCCGTGCACCGCGGCCCGGCGGGCACGACCGAGCTCAACCGCGTGCTGAAGGCCCGGCTCAACCCCGGGCAGGGGCAGGTCGGGGGCTTCGACGTGGGTGACCGCGTGGTGGCCACCGCCAACCACATGCCGCCCGCGGCCGGCGGTCAGGACGCCGACGCGGGGCCGGGCTTCGCGAACGGGGAGGTCGGTGTCGTCACCGGCCTTCAGGACGGCGGGCTCGTCGTGACGTTCCCGGCCGGGCCGGTGACCGTGCCCGCGTCCGCGCTCGGCGACCTCCGCCACGGGTGGGCGATCACAGTGCACCGGGCCCAGGGGTCGGAGTGGCCGGCGGTGGTGGCCGTCGTCCCGGGCGAGGCCGCGGGCATGCTGTCGCGCCCGCTGGTCTACACCGGTTTCACGCGGGCGCGGCGTCACCTGTCCGTCGTTCACGCAGCCGGGCCGGCGCTCGCGCGGGCCGTCCGCGACGTCGGGGCGCGCCCGCGCCGCACGCGCCTGCGCGGGCTCCTCCGCGAGGAGGTGGGCGCGGTCAGCCCCGCGGGCAGCCGGCTGGTGGGCGTAGGTGGCACGGTCCGGGGCGACCCGGACGACTGAGCGGCGCCGGGCCGGGCGGTTCCCCCCAACGACACACGAGGACGGGGGCCGTCCTGCGGGTGCCCGGGCACACTGGGGGCGTGGCGGAGTACGAGTACCGGGCGCTGGCGATGCCATCGGGCACCGACCGGCAGACCGCGCGCAGCCTGCTGACGATGCACGCCGAGTACGGCCACTGGGAGCTCGCCCGGCTCCGCCTGTGGCCCGACGGCCGCCGTCAGATCACCCTGCGGCGGAAGATCATTCGCCAGCGGGACCTCGATGAGGTCGGCCGGCTGGGCTGACCGCCCCCGCGACGACTCTCGACCCCGTGCCGCCCCTTCAGCTCGCCGCGAGGAAACGGTCGAGCACCCGCACCCCGAAGTCGAGCGACTCGACGGGCACGCGCTCGTCGACGCCGTGGAACATGCCGCTGAAGTCCAGGTCGGCCGGGAGCTTCAGCGGGCTGAACCCGAAGCAGCGCATCCCGAGCGTGGAGAACGACTTCGCGTCCGTACCACCCGACAGGCAGTAGGGCACAGCCCGGGCGCCCGCGTCCTCCGCCCGCAGGGCCGACGCCATCGCGTCGACGAGCGCCCCGTCGAAGTCGGTCTCCAGCGCGACATCCGTGTGGATCATGTCCCGCTGGATGTCGGGCCCGAGCACGGCGTCCAGCTCGGCGTGGAACTCGTCCTCGAACCCGGGCAGGAACCGGCCGTCCACGCTCGCGCTCGCCGTACCGGGGATGACGTTCACCTTGTAGCCGGCCTCGAGCATGGTTGGCGCCGCGCTGTTGCGCAGGGTCGCGCCGATCATCCGGGCCAGCGGCCCGAGCTTCGCCACGGTCGCGTCCATGTCGTCGGGGTCGAGCTCGATCCCCAGGGCCTCGGAGGTCTGGTCGAGGAACGCCCGGACGGTCTTCGTCACCCGGATCGGGAAGCGGTGGCGGCCGAGCCGGGCGACCGCCTCGCACAGGGCGGTGACGGCGTTGTCATGGTTGACCATCGAGCCGTGCCCGGCCGTCCCGCGGGCGGTCAGGCGCATCCACGCCATGCCCTTCTGGGCGGTCTCGATGAGGTAGAGCCGGAGGTCGTCGCTCACTGTGTAGGAGAAGCCCCCGACCTCGCTGATCGCCTCGGTGCAGCCCTCGAACAGGTGCGGGTGCTGCCCGGCGAGGAACTGCGCGCCTCGCGTGCCGCCCGCCTCCTCGTCGGCGACGAAGGCGAGCACGAGGTCGCGCGGTGGACGCCGCCCGCTGCGCTGCAGGTCACGGGCGACGGCCAGGGTCATCGCGACCATGTCCTTCATGTCGACGGCCCCGCGGCCCCACACGCAGCCGTCGCGGACCTCGCCGCTGAACGGGTGCACGGTCCAGTCCGTTGGGTCGGCCGGGACGACGTCGAGGTGCCCGTGGATGAGCAAGGCGCCGCGGGACGGGTCGGTGCCCTCGATCCGCGTGACGACTGAGGCCCGGCCCGGCTCCGACTCCAGCAGCGTCGTGGCGAGCCCGACCTCCTCGAGCTTGGCAGCGACGTACTCCGCGACCGGCCGCTCGGAGCCGGTGGGGTTCACCGACTCGAAGCGGATCAGCTCGGAGCAGAGCTGCGTGACCTCGTCGCGCGCACCCGCGGTGCGCTCCTCCACCGGGCCCCTGTCCATCTCCACCGGGCGTCCGTCCACGGGCTGCTCGCTCATGCGCGCACGGTAGCGGCGCGGTTGTGTCCCG
Source organism: Actinomycetota bacterium (assembly GCA_030773395.1). Taxonomy (GTDB): domain Bacteria; phylum Actinomycetota; class Actinomycetes; order JALYNB01; family JALYNB01; genus JALYNB01. Next base: position 411 of record JALYNB010000441.1, on the reverse strand, counting down.
TGCGTGTCGCCGACGGGGGCGGACGGGCCGCGGGGCACCATCGTCGTCGTACGCCGGGCAGGGGCGCTCCCGCCCGGGCACCGTGACCGCGAGAGAGGTGCGCCGCGTGGGCTCCACCGCCTACCCCAGGCTCCGAGCTGCCCTGCCGGTCGGCCGGGTCGCGCCGCCGGAGGGGCCGCCCGGGCCCGACGTCGCGCTGGACGACCCCGACGAGCTCACCCGCGACCTCCTGGCCCGGACGGCGGCACGGGTGGGCCCGCAGCCCCGCGTCACCGGCTTCCGCCGGTGGTGGGACGGGGACGCGTGGGTGCCGCTGCTCACGCTGCGGATCGCCGGGCGGCCTGCGTGGCTCGTGGAGTCCGGCGGCGAGCTGCACGTGCTGCCGGCCCGGCAGCGCCTGGCCCGGGGTGT
>JALYNB010000440.1 GCA_030773395.1 Actinomycetota bacterium | reverse complement strand
TCCCCGCCGCGGTCGTCGCCGCCGCCGTCTCGACCCCCGTCCCGGCCGCCCCGCAGCCGTCGCTGCTCGTCGCCACGGAGGGGACGCTGCCGTCGCCGGACGGCGTCCGCCGGCCCCGGCCCCTGGTCCGCCGCCGGGTCCTGTTCGACGCGAAGACGCTCGAGGGCATCTTCGACCGCGTCCTCACCCGGCTGCCGAACGCCGTCAACGCCGGCGTCGAGCCCCTGCGCGCCGAGCTGGCTGCGGCGCGGACGGCCCTGGAGGAGCAGAGCCGCCTGCGCATGCAGGCCGAGGCCCGCGCCATCTCCGCGGAGCGCGAGCTCGAGTTCCTCCGTGCGCAGATCGCCGAGGCCGCCGCGCGCCCGGCGGGCCTGTTCCGCCGCCGGCCGCAGCCGGTCTTCGTCCCGCAGACCTGAGCCGGACCGCGGCTGATCGGCAGCGCGCCAACCGTACGCGGCGTGCTGTCGATCGCGCCGACCACGGGCAGTGTGCTGTCGATCAGCTGCCGCGGCGCCAGCGGGACCGCCGGAACGGCACTCAGGCCAGCAGGTCCCGCACGTGCCCGGTCTCGTTGAGCGACACGACCCCCCGCCGCCCCGACCGGGCCGCGCCGACCCGGCTCACCGAGCAGTAGGCCGGCGCGAACCAGATCGCGCGCTCCTGCCCCAGCACGTGTCCGGCGTACGCGTTGATCACCCCGGCGTGGCAGAACACCGCGACGCGTCCCCCCGGGTGCCGGGCCACGACGTCCTCGAGCGCGGCGACGACGCGCTCGCGGAAGGCCACCGGGTCGACGCCCACGGCGTAGAGGTCACCGCGCGCGAGCGCCTGCCACGCCTCGCCGCCCTCCGCGCGGATCTCCTCGACGGGGACGTAGGAGGGCAGTCCCCGGTCGAACTCCGCGACCCCCTCCTCGACCACGGGGTCGAGCCCCAGCGCCGCGCACAGGGGCGCGGCCGTCTCCAGCGCCCTCCGCGACGGCGAACTCACCACGGCGTCGACGCCGTCGGCGGCCAGGGCCGCGACGACCCGCTGCGCCTGCATTCGCCCGCGGGGCATGAGCTCAGGGTCGGCGACGCCACCGTCGGGCGCGCGGTCCACGCGGACGGGCAGGGCGTGCCGGACGAGGACCAGCTCCACGGCGCCGCAGCGTAGTGACGCGCGGCCCCCGACGGACGCCGCCGGAACCGTCGGCACCCGCGCCGCGTCACAGGGGCCTCGACTCCTCAGGAGGCCTGTGGGAACTCGCTGAGGCGGCGTCATCGGAGCTGGCGCTGACGCGAGGCCGCTGCGCGGACCGTGACCTCGTGGGCGAAGGCTCTCGTCAGGGCCAGGAGCGGGAGCGCCCAGACCTGGGCGTGGGCGCCCAGGCGGGTGACCCGGGACGTGGACGTCCACATCTGGGCCCCACCGCGCACGCCTCGGGCGGGAGGGCGCGTCCCGCGTACTCGCGCGCCGTACCCCTCCGGGGACGGGCGCGCCGACGTGACCCAGGTCGCCGTCCCGCGGCCTCCCCGGCCGACGGGCGCTGACGGACACTGGGGCCGTGCCGAGCACACTGCCCGACGGCGAACCCGTCCCGCCGTCCGGCGCGCTCCCCGACACCGCGCTCGCGGGCCTGGGGGAGCGTCCGTTCGGCGTCTACCTGCACGTGCCGTTCTGCGCCAGCCGCTGCGGTTACTGCGACTTCAACACCTACACCGCCACCGAGCTCGGCGGCGGGGCGAGCCAGGCGGCGTACGCCGACACCGCTCTCAATGAGATCCGCCTCGCCCGGCGAGTGCTCGGCGACGTGGACCTGCCCGTGCAGACGGTGTTCGTGGGCGGTGGCACGCCGACGCTCCTGCCGCCGGGTGACCTCGCCCGGCTGCTCGACGTCGTGCGGCAGGAGTTCGGGCTCGCGCCCGGCGCGGAGGTGACGACGGAGGCGAACCCCGACTCCGTCGACCCGGCTGCCCTCGCGACCCTGCGCGCGGCCGGTTTTACACGGATCTCCTTCGGGATGCAGTCGGCGCGGAAGCACGTGCTCGCTGTGCTCGAGCGCAGCCACACCCCGGGCCGCGCGGCTGCGGCCGTGGCGGAGGCGCGCGCCGCGGGCTTCTCCTCCGTGAGCCTCGACCTCATCTACGGCACGCCGGGGGAGACCGCCGACGACTGGCAGGCGTCGCTGGACGCCGTGCTCGCGGCGGGCGTCGACCACGTGTCGGCGTACGCGCTGATCGTGGAGGAGGGGACGCGGCTCGCCGCCCAGGTGCGCCGCGGCGTCGTCCCGATGCCGGACGACGACGTGCTGGCCGACCGCTACCTCGCGGCCGAGGCGACGCTCGGCGGCGCGGGCCTCGGCTGGTACGAGGTGTCCAACTGGGCGCGGGGGGCGGAGCACGCCTGCCGGCACAACCTCGCCTACTGGGCGGGCACCGACTGGTGGGGCGTGGGCCCGGGCGCGCACAGCCACGTCGGGGGCACGCGCTGGTGGAACGTCAAGCACCCTGCCGCGTACGCGTCGCGCCTCGCCGCCGGGGCCTCGCCGGGCGCGGGGCGGGAGGTGCTGACCGACGCCGACCGGTACGTCGAGCGCGTTCTGCTCGGGCTGCGCCTCGCCGACGGGCTGCCGCTCGCCGACCTGGACGCCACCGGGC
>JALYNB010000439.1 GCA_030773395.1 Actinomycetota bacterium | reverse complement strand
GCGGTGGTCCGGGAGGTGCCCGCCCGCCCGGCCACCGCGGCGCGGTACGTCTTCGGGGAGGGGCTGCGGTACGACGCCGAGCGCGGCCGCTTGCTCTGGGTCGACCTGACTGCGGGGCGTCTGTTCTCCGCGCCCCTGGACGACCCGGACGACGCGCGCCTGGAGGTCCAGGTCGACGGGCCGCTCGGGGTGGCCGCGCCCCTCGCCGACGACGACGGCTGGCTCCTCGGTGCGGGGCGGGGGCTCGCCACGGCCGGGCCGCAGGGCGGCGTACGGCACCTCGTCGACCTCGAGCCCGAGACGAACCGCGTCAACGACGGCGCCTGCGACGCCCGCGGGCGCTTCTGGCTGGGCAGCATGGCCTGGGACGAGACCGAGGGCGCCGGCACGCTCCACCGCGTCGATCTCGACGGGAGCGTGACCCCGGTGCTGCGCGGGGTCTCGATCGCGAACGGGCCGGCCTGGAGCCCGGACGGGTCCGTGCTCTACCTGGACGACAGCGGTCGCAGTGTGCTCCTCGCGTATGACGTCGACGAGGTGACCGGGGGCCTGTCCGGGCGCCGCGTGCTCGTCCAGTTCGAGGGGGGCGCGGGTGACGGGCTCACGGTCGACGACGAGGGGCACCTCTGGGTCGCGGTGTTCGGCGGGTCGGCGGTGCACCGGTACGACCCGGCCGGGCGGCTGGTCGCGCGGGTGCCGCTGCCGGCGTCACAGGTCACCTCCTGCTGCCTGGCCGAGGGCCGGCTGTTCGCGACGACCGCGGCGAAGGGCCTGGAGCACCCGGAGGACGACGCGGGCCGGCTCTTCGTCGCCGACGTCGGGGTGGGCGGGGCGCCCGTGCGGCCGTTCCGCGGCGCGCTGTCCGCCGGCTGACCGGATCGCCGCACCGGCCGTGGCAAGGTGGCGGCGATCGGGCGGAGAGGCGCCGGGAGAGCGGCGGGCGGCCGTCGGCGAACGGGAGGCGGGGCACGTGGGGGACTTGGCCGAGCGGATGGCCGAGGTCCGTTACCCCGGGGTGCTGCGCCGCCAGCAGGTGGCGGCGCTGGCCGCCCTCGAGGTCGCCTGGGGGAGCGGCCGCACCCGGGCGTGGGTCGCGCTGCCCCCGGGCGCGGGCAAGACGGTGATCGGCCTGGAGGCCGCGCGCCGCCTGGGCCGCCCCGTCGTCGCGCTCGTGCCCAACGCCGCCGTGCAGGGGCAGTGGGTGCGCGGCTGGCGGCAGTTCGGGCCGCCGGTCGTGCGCGTCGGCACGGAACGGGACCTGTCCGCCGAGGTGACCGTGCTGACCGTCGGGGCGCTCGCCGCCTCCACCCCCGACGACGAGGTGGACGCGGACGGCGAACCGGCGCCACCGCGGCCGACCCTGTCGCTACACGACCGGTTGCACGTGAACGGCCGCGCCCTCGTGCGGCTGCTGCAGGAGGCCGGGCCGCTCACGCTCGTGCTCGACGAGTGCGCCCACCTGGCCGAGGCCTGGGGCCACCGGCTCGCCGACCTGCTCGACCTGCTCCCCGACGCGCAGGTGGTGGGGCTGACCGCCAGCGCCCCGGCGCCGGACGGGTCCGACGCGGCGACGCGCGTCCTCGGCGCCGCCGTGCACGTCGCGACCGTCCCGGCGGCTGTCCGCGACGGTGACCTCGCCCCCTTCGCCGCGCTGGCCCGGCTCGTCCCTCCCACCGAGGTCGAGGCCCAGTGGCTGGCGGAGGAGTCCGAACGGTTCCGCGAGCTCGTCGCACACCTGCTCGACCCCGACCTCGCCCCGACGGGCTTCCTCGACTGGGTGCAGGGTCGCGTCGCCGGGACGTGGGCCGACGTCGAGCGCGAGGAGCCCGATCTCGCCGCCGCCGTGCTCCGGCTGCACACCGCCGGGATGCTGGGGCTGCCGCCAGGCGCCCGGCTGCGGGAGGAGCACCGCCGGCCGCCGACCGGGGCGGACTGGGCTCTCCTCGTCGACGACTACGCCCGCGGGTTCCTGCTCGCCGCGGACGACGCCTGGTCGCGGGAGGCCTTCGACCGGCTGCGGGCCGGGCTGCCCGCGGTCGGCTGGGTGCTGACGCGCGGCGGGCTGCGACAGGGCCGCACGG
>JALYNB010000438.1 GCA_030773395.1 Actinomycetota bacterium | reverse complement strand
GTGCTGTGCCACCCGAGCCCGGAGTCGCAGCGCGACTTCCGGCCGGTCGCCGAGGCCGCCGTCCGGCTCGCCGACATCGCCCTGGCGAGCGGCCGCGCCCGGGACCGCCTGGCCCACCAGGCCGCTCACGACGCCCTCACCGACCTGCCGAACCGGGCGGTGTTCCTCGACCGCCTGGCGCACGCCCTCGACGAGACCCTGCGCACCCAGCTGTCGGCCCTGGTGCTGTTCCTCGACCTCGACCGATTCAAGGTCGTCAACGACAGCCTCGGCCACCAGGCCGGCGACGCACTCCTGCGCGCCGTCGCCGAGCGGCTGCGCCGGATCGTGCGGCCCGGCGACACGGTCGCGCGGTTCGGGGGCGACGAGTTCACGGTGCTCTGCGAGGGGATCCGTGACGAGGCCCACGCGCTGGAGCTCGTCGACCGCATCCGCGACGCCCTGCGCCAGCCGCTCCAGCTGGGCGATCAGGAGCTGTTCGTGACGACGAGCATCGGCCTGGCCCTCGGGCGCGCGCCGGACGCCAGCCCCGAGGTGCTGCTCGAGAACGCCGACGCCGCGATGTACCGGGCGAAGGAGCGCGGCGGCACGTCGTACGAGGTGTTCGACGAGCAGATGCGCAGCCGCGCCCAGCGACGGCTCGGCCTGCAGAACGCCCTGCACCGAGCCATCGAGCACGGGCAGTTCCGGGTCTTCTACCAGCCCACCGTAAGCCTGCGGGACGGCAGCGTGGTCGGCGTGGAGGCCCTCGTGCGCTGGGAGCACCCGGACGAGGGCCTGCTCGACCCGTGCGAGTTCATCCCCCTCGCCGAGGAGACCGGGCTGATCGTGCCGATCGGGGCGCAGGTGCTCGAGGAGGCGGTGCGCCAGGCCGGGCGGTGGGCGGCCTCCCGCGCTCCCGGCGCGGGGCTGCCGGTGAGCATCAACCTGTCGGCCGCGCAGCTGAAGGACCCCGGGCTGCTCCCGACCGTGCGCCGGGCGCTCGCAGCCGGCGACGTCGCGCCCGGGCAGATCACCCTCGAGATCACCGAGACCACGCTCATGGACGACGTGACGGCCAGCTCGACGGTGCTGGGCGACCTCAAGTCGCTGGGCTTGCGACTCGTCGTCGACGACTTCGGCACGGGCTGGTCGTCGCTCACCTACCTGCAGCGCTTCCCCGTCGACGGCCTCAAGGTCGACCGCGCGTTCGTGGCGGGTCTCGGGACGTCCGAGGGCGACTCGGCGATCGTGCGGTCCGTCGTCGGTCTGGCCCGCAGCCTCGACCTCGTCGCGGTCGCCGAGGGCGTGGAGAGCCCGGCGCAGGTGCGGCACCTCCTCGACCTCGACTGCGACGTCGCGCAGGGCTTCCTGTTCGGACGGCCCGCCCCCCCGGACGAGATCAGCCTCCTCCCCCGCCCGCTGGTGCCCGGTCGTCTCGGCTGACGTGCGGGGCTTCGGCGACGTCGCGCGGGGCAGGACGCCCCCGCCGGTCGGGCGTCCGTCGGCGCGTCGAGGAGCGGGAGGCCGCCGTGGCGGTGTGCGAGGTCTGCGGCAACGACTACCGGCTGAGCTTCGAGGTGCACGCCGCCGGGGCCGTGCACGTCTTCGACTCCTTCGAGTGCGCGATCCACGCCATGGCGCCCGTCTGCGAGCACTGCGGCGTGAAGGTGGTCGGGCACGGGGTGGAGGCGGACGGGGTGTTCTTCTGCTGCGCGTCGTGCGCGCGGCACTCGGGCCCCCGCAGCGCCGAGCAGCTCGTCGACCACGCGGGAACGGCGCCCGGGGACTGACCCGCCCGGGCTGACACGGCGGGGGGCGGGGGACGGCTACCCGCGGCCGTCGTACGGCGGAGCGGCGAACGCCACGAGCGTCCCCGCACCCGGGCCGGTGCCCGACCACGGTCCGGGCAGCTCCAGCACCGCGACGCTGCCCGGCGGCACGTCCGTCGGGGGTGGGACGGGGGCAGCGAACCCCCGGTCGGCGAGCTCGTGCACGAGCCGGGCCACCCACGGGTTGTGGGCCACGACGACCAGCACCTCGACGGCGTCGTCCACCTCCCGCAGGACGTCGAGGTAGCTGTCGAGGCTGTCGCGGTAGAGACGGGGGTCGAGCTCCGGCTCCGGGGCGCCCGGGAGCTCGAC
>JALYNB010000437.1 GCA_030773395.1 Actinomycetota bacterium | reverse complement strand
CTGGACCATCGTCCTCTGGCAGTGCTGGCAGACCCGCACCCCCTACGACCCCACCCGCCACCGCGGCCTGCAACGGCACCTCACGCAACAGACCGCCGACGCGGCTTGACACAGGGCTACTCAGCGGCGGGGCACCAGCAGCCCGCGCAGCCGGCCGACCTCGGCGATCCGCCGCTCGGCGAGCCGGTCGGCGGCCTCGCTGGGCGGGATGCCCTCGTCCGCGGCGAGCCGCAGCACGGTCCGCGTGGTCTGGTGGATGCGGCTGGCCGCCGCCCGCGCCCTCGGCTCCGAGTAGCCGCCACGCCCCAGCGCCTCGTCGCCGACCTGGATGACCCCGCCGGCGTTCACGACGTAGTCAGGGGCGTAGACGACGCCCGCGTCGACGAGCGCCCGGGTGATCCCCGGGTGGGCGAGCTGGTTGTTGGCACCGCCGCACACCACCCGCGCCTTCAGTCGCGCCACGGTCTCGTCGTCCAGCGCCCCGCCGAGGGCGCACGGCGACCACACGTCGAGGTCGAGGCCCGGCAGCACCTCCACGTCGGCGACCTCGACCTCGGGGTGGGTGGCGCGGACCCGGGCGGTCGCGGCGGCGTCGACGTCGGCGACCACCACCCGGGCGCCGTCGGCCACGAGGTGGCCGACGAGGTTGCCGCCCACCTTCCCGGCCCCCGTGACCCCGACCCGTCGGCCGGCGAGCGTCGGCTCGCCCCACACCGCCTCGGCGGCGGCGCGCATGCCCTGGAAGACACCGAAGGCGGTGAGCACGGCGGAGTCGCCCGCGCCTCCCCGGGCGGGAGAGCCCCCGGTGGCGTAGTCGCACTCACGCGCCACGACGTCCATGTCGGCGACCACCGTGCCCACGTCGCAAGCCGTGTAGTACCGACCGCCCAGGGACTGGACGAACCGGCCGTAGGCGCGCAGCAGCGACTCGGACTTGTCGACCGCCGGGTTGCCCCAGATCACGGCCTTGCCGCCACCGAGGTCCAGACCGGCGCAGGCCGCCTTGTACGTCATCGCCCGGGACAGGCGCAGCGCGTCGTCGACGGCCTCCGCCTCGGTAGCGTAGGGGTGGAAGCGCGTGCCGCCCAGGGCCGGGCCGAGCGCTGTCGAGTGGATCGCGATGACCGATCGCAGCCCGCTCGCCCGGTCCTCACAGAACACGACCTGCTCGTGACCGCTCGTGCGGTCGAAGACGCCCATGTCGCGGGGAGGTTAGTCGCCGACCCGGGACTGGTCGGCCCGGAGTCGGCGGCGGGTCCCGGCACCGCCCAGAGCGGGAGTGGGAGAGTGCGGGCGTGACCGCCTACACGGCCTACCTGCGCGTGTACGAGCCGCTGGCCGCGTTCCCCGAGGCCGAGCGCCGCCACTGGGAGGGCTACGTGGCCGGGGACGCGGCTGTGCCCCGCGCTGCCGGGCCCGTCGTGGAGCGGGCGGCCGGGCTCGCGGCGGTGGTCCCGAGCACTCGGGTCCCCGAGCCGGACCAGCGCGGGGGGCAGGCGCACGTCCTGCGCGCCGAGGGGGTGACGCTGGTCTGCCCGTGGCGGACGGCGGTGCGCAGCTGGCAGGCGCTCGCCGAGTTCCGGGCGGGGATGCCGGACGGGCTCGCGGAGGCCTTCGTGCCAGCGACCGTGGCGGAGGAGGCCGCGAGCCGGCTGGAGACCTGGCTGCGGGACAACCCGGACGCCCGGGTGCACGTCCAGACCTCGACCTGGCAGGTGCCGCTGCGCTGGTTCGTGGTCGTCGCGCCGGAGGAGCGGCGCCTGGTCCTCGGACGACGACGCCGCGACGAGGAGCGCTCGCTGCTCTACCGGGCGCCCATGGCGCAGTCGCGGCGGCGCGTGGCCCGGGCCCTCGTCGCCCTGCGGCGCGGGCTGGACGAGGGGCCCGCGGTGACCGGCGTGGAGGACCTCGGCCGGTGGCTGGAGGAGTTCCACCCCCGGTCGGTGGTGGAGGTCGACTACGGGGGCCTCGTCGACCTGCTCGACGACGAGTCGCTGCGGGCGGACGAGTCGGCCCGCGACGTCGCGGAGGCCCTAGAGCGGCTGTCGGAGGGTGACGTGCCCGGGGCCGGCGAGGCCTACGACCGCGCCGTCGTGCGCTGGCGCGGGATCGCTGCCCGGGAGCACGAGAACTGACCCGTTCGGGCTACTGCGGCCCACCTGCCGAGCGGCCAAGATGGCCCGCTCGGGTCATGCCGGACATCCCCGGACTTGCGCGACGATCCACCGGAGCCGGCGTGCGCCGGTGGTAGGAGGGGCCCTCATGAACAGTCGCGTACCGGAGACCGAGCCGCTGCTCACCCCGGCGGAGGTCGCCGCGATGTTCCGCGTCGACCCGAAGACGGTCACCCGCTGGGCCAAGGCCGGGAAGCTGACCTCGATCCGCACGCTGGGCGGCCACCGCCGCTACCGCGAGAGCGAGGTGCGGGCCCTGCTCGGCGGCATCCCCCAGCAGGCGGCGCCCGCGGACTGACCCGCCGCCGAGGGGGTCGACCGCCCGGCGTGGCGTCCTCAGCCCCAGACCAGGCTCCCGACCGCGAGCAGCAGGGGCACGAGCGCCACGGACAGCAGCAGCGCCTCCTCCGCCACGGGCTGCTTGACACCCGCGGCGTCCTCGCCCGTCGCGTGGGTCAGGGTCACGGGGGCAGCCACCGCGCCGTCGGGCGCCAGGCCCGGGTAGTCCGTGCTCTCCGACATGGTGTTCACCTTCCGTCTCCTCGTGCCGGTCGTTGACACTGGAGATGTCGGTGGTGGCCGCCGAGCGACCCGTCACCCGATCGTGTCTCGACCCGCGGACGGGGTGCCGCCGGCGTCGTCTGCCACCTTCCCCTACGTGACGACGCCGCTGCTGGCCGCCCGCCGGCCGGCGACCAGCACGCTCGCCCTCCTCGGCCTGCTCGCGGTGACGGCGTCGTGGGGCTCGACATTCTTCATGCTCAAGGGCGTCGTCGAGCGCGTGCCCGTGCCCGACTTCCTGGCGCTGAGGTTCGCCCTGGCGGCCGTGGCCGTGTGGCTGCTGGACCCCCGGGCCGTGTCACGGCTGGCGGCCACGCAGCGTCGTCACGGCCTGCTCCTCGGACTGGCGTACGGCGCCGCGCAGCTCCTGCAGACCGTCGGCCTGCAGAGCACCTCGGCGTCGGTCTCCGGCTTCGTCACCGGCATGTACGTGGTGTTCACACCGCTGCTCGGCGCGGTCGTGCTGCGGGCGCAACTCGAGTGGCCGGTGTGGGCCGCGGTCGGCCTCGCGACCGTCGGGCTCGCCGCGCTGACCGTGCAAGGCTCTCGCTCGCCCCGGATAGGCTGTGACGCTCGCGAGCGCGCTCCTCTACGCGGTCCACATCCTCGGGCTCGGGGCGTGGAGCCGGGGCAGCGCGGCCCTCGGGCTCACCGTCCTGCAGATGGGGACGATCGCCGCCGTCTGCGGGGTCGCGGCGGTGCCGGGAGGGCGGGTCCTACCCGGAGCGGCGACTGGGCGGTGCTCGTCTAGATGACGATGGAGCCGGTGTGGGCCGCGGCCTTCGCGGTGGCGTTCGGCGCGGAGCGGCTCGGCCCGCGTGTCCTCGTCGGCGGCGCGCTCGTGCTCGCCGCGATGTACCTGGTGGAGCTGGGGCCGCGCCGGTCCGGCAAGCCGGACGTCGCCGAGGACATGGGTGGGGTGCCGCACGTCGGCCCGGTGTGACCGCTAGCCGCCGACGGCTCTGATCGGTGGCACCGGCTATCCGCCTCCCACGACGACGGCGGTGGACGTCGTGGCTGGGTGCGGGGTGCAGGGTGCTCCCATGACGCTCGTGACCGTGGTCGCTCTGGTGCTCCTGGTCGGGGGTCTGCGCCTCCTCATCGCGAACAGGATCTTCAGAGACGTGGATCCCGAGCAGCACCGCACGCGCGCGCGGGCCGAGGGGACGTCCGAGTACCTGCAAAAGCGCAGTCAGGGCTTCCTCGGCATGCGAGCACCGTGGGTGCGCGCTGGGTGTGGCCCTGGTGGTGGCGGGAGTGCTCGTCGCCGCCATCGGGATCCCCGTGAGCCGCTAGGTCGGACCGCGCTCCGCGCTAGGCAGGAGCACCGCCCGCTGCCCCGGCCCGCTAGCCCGGCTGCGGCTGCCCCCGGTAGGCGCGCAGCGAGGGCGACAGCAGGGCCAGGAGCACGAGCCCGGCGCACAGCAGGCCGCCCTCGACCCACGCGGCGGCTCGCCGAAGGCCGCCGCACTCGTCCCGGCATGGAGTCGCCGAGCCGCGGCCCGCCCGCGACCACGACCGCGACGACGAGGGCCACGCCCTGACGGCTCACCCGGCCGATCCAGCCCGACGAGAGCTCCGCGAGCACCGACCCGAGTGCGATCGAGGCGTAGAGCCACCCGACGGCGGTCGGCGCCCCCGAACCGCTCGCCGACCGCCGGGAAGAGGGCCCGGGGCATGCCCACGGAGAACAGGACCGCGTCGAGGGCGTAGGCGGCGGTACGACGCGTTCGCGAGGACGAGCCCCGCGAGCAGGGGCCCGAGGACGCTCGCGAGGCTCGAGGCCGTGAAGTTCAGCGTGTTCGCCGCGGCCACCTGCGTGGCGGGCAGCAGCCGGGGCACGACCGCGCCGCGCGGGTGGACGACGCCACGGCGAAGCCCGCCGACTGCACGGCGACCAGCCCGGCCACGAGTGCGAGGCTGTCGAGGCCGAGCAGCGCCTGCACGAGCAGGCCGAGCGTGCAGGCCCACATGACGGACGACGATCCGAGCAGCAGGAGCCGTCGGTCCACGGCGTCCGCCACGGCTCCGCCGTACAGCCCGAAGACCACGAGCGGCACCAGCCCGACCGCGCCGAGCACGCCCACCCAGACCGACGATCGGGTCAGGTCGAAGACCTGCACGGGGACGGCGACGGCGGTCAGCTGGAAGCCGACAAACGCGATCGCGTTGCCCCACCACAGCCGACGGAACTCGGGGGAGCGCAGCGGGGTGGTGTCGATCGCCTCGCCGCGCAGGCGGCTCCGTGGGGTCAGCTGTCCCCCTCCAGCACCCGCCGCAGGGCCATGCCCTCGTCGTACGACGGCCCGGAGCCGCCGTCCAGCGTCCCGTCGAGGTGGCCGAGGAGGAGGGCGGTGAACGCGGCGGGCTGCTCGACGCTGCCGAGGTGTGCGGCGTCGGGCACCACCGCGAGCCGCGCCCCGCGGATCCGCCCGGCGATGTCCCCGGCGAGCGCCGGGGGCGTCGCCGGGTCGTCCCGACCGGCGACCACCAGGGTGGGCGCGCTGATGCGCGCCAGGTCCTCGCGCAGGTCCATGTCGGCGATCGACTCGCAGCACGCGGCGTACGCCTCGGGGTCCACGGCCTCGAACTCGGCTCGGAGGCGGGCGACGACGTCAAGGTGGCGGGCCGGGTAGCCGGGGGTGAACCACCGGGCGAGCACCGCGTCGGCGATCGACGCCATCCCCGCCCCGCGGACAGTGGCGGCGCGCTGCAGCCAGTTCTCCCGGGGCCCGAGGAGCGCGGCCGTGCAGAAGAGCGCGACGCGGTCGACCCGGTCCGGGTGGTGCGCGGCGACCCACATCGCGACCATGCCGCCGAGCGACAGCCCCGCGAGCGAGGCCTTCGCCACGCCCAGGTGGTCGAGCAGGGCGACGACGTCGCCGCCGAGGTCGGCGATCGACCGCGGGGGCGTGCTGGGCCGGGAGCCCCCGTGGCCGCGGTGGTCGTAGCGGACGACCCGGTGGGTCCCCGACAGCGCCGCGACCTGCGGCTCCCACATGGTGCCGGTGCTGCCGACGGAGCTGCCGAGCACGAGGACGGGCCCGTCGTCCGGGCCGGAGACGGTGTAGGCGATGCGGCGGGTCGGCAGGTCGAGGGTGGCAGGGCTGGTCACGCGTCGTCCTCCGTCGGCTCGGCGGGTCACGTCAGTCATCGGCGCGGCCGCCGGGGCCGTCCGCGCTCGACCCGCGTGCTGCGAGCCAGCGGAGCGCGAGCTCGTACCCGTGCGTTCCGAGGCCGGCGATGACGCCGGTCGCGACGGGGCTCACGTAGGAGTGCTGCCGGAACGGCTCACGTGCGTGCACGTTCGTGATGTGCACCTCGACGAGGGGCCCGGCCAGCTGACTGCAGGCGTCGCGCAGCGCGACGGAGGTGTGGGTCCAGGCGGCTGGGTTGAGGACCACGGCGGCCGCGTCGTCGGCCGCCTCGTGCACCCACGCGAGCATCTCGTGCTCCGCATCGGTCTGGCGAACGTCGACGTCGAGACCCAGCTCGTGGCCGACCTCGCGGCACCGCTCCGCGAGCTCGGCGTACGTCGTGCGCCCGTACTTCTCCGGTTCGCGGCGGCCCAGGCGGCCGAGGTTCGGACCGTTCAGCACGAGGACCCTCATCTGCGCTCCCTCCCGGGTGAGCGTGCGGGCACCGCCGCTGACCCTCGCGGTCCCGCACGCGCACGACGACGCGCATGCTCTCCTACCTCAGAGTCGCTCCACGACCATCGAGTTGCCCTGCCCCACCCCGACGCACAGCGAGACCAGGCCTCGACGGCCGCCCGTGCGCTCGAGCCGCCCCAGCAGGGTGACGAGCAGGCGGCTGCCCGACGAGCCGAGGGCGTGGCCCAGCGCGATGGCCCCGCCGTCGGGGTTGACGACCTCCTCGTCGAGCCCGAGCCGGCTGACGCAGGCGAGCACCTGCGGCGCGAACGCCTCGTTGACCTCGACGCTGTCGAGGTCGCCGACGACGAGCCCGAGGCGGCCGAGCAGCTTCTCGGTCGCCGGGACCGGGCCGAGGCCCATGGTGGACGGCGCCACACCGGCGGACGCCGCCCCGAGCACGCGGGCGCGCGGGGTCAGCCCGTGGCGCTCGACGGCCCGCTCCGACGCGACGACGACCGCGGACGCCCCGTCGGACAGGGGGCTGGAGTTGCCGGCCGTGACGATGCCGTCAGCGACGAAGGCAGGACGCAGCTTCGCGAGCTCCTGCATAGAGCTCGCGCGGATCGTCTCGTCCCGCTCCACCAGGCCGGCCTTGGTCTCGACCGGCACGATCTCGGCGTCGAACAGGCCGGCGTCCCGGGCCTGCGCGGCGCGGGTCTGGCTTCGCAAGCCGTAGGCGTCCGCCTGCTCGCGGGTGATCCCGTCGAGGCGGGCGACCTTCTCGGCCGTCTCGCCGAGGCTGATCGTGGCCTCGCCTCCGTCGACCGCCCCCATTCGCGGGTTCACCAGCCGCCAGCCCAACGCGGTGTCGGCGAGGCGGCCCGGCTTGCTCCAGGGCGTCCCGGGCTTCTCGAGGACCCAGGGGGCGCGGGTCATGCTCTCCGCACCACCGGCGACAACGAGGTCGGCCTCGCCGGAGCGGACGGCCTGCGCCGCGGCTGCGACGGCGGTGAGGCCCGAGGCGCACAGCCGGTTGACCGTGTAGCCCGGGGTGCTGTGCGGCAGGCCGGCGAGCAGCACGGCCATGCGTGCGACGTTCCGGTTGTCCTCACCCGCCTGGTTGGCCGCGCCCAGCACGACCTCGTCGAACGCGCCCTCGGCAGCCGCGTCGGTGAGTCCGGCTTGCTCCACCGCCGCGCGCACGACGATCGCGGCCAGGTCGTCCGCACGGACCCCGGCCAGCGCGCCGCCGTACCGGCCGACCGGGGTGCGGACCCCGCCCACCAGGTACGCCGTGTCCGAAGTCATGGTTGCTCCCCCTCCGTGCCGCGCGGTCGCTGCCACGGTCGCAGGACCTTCCGGTGCTCGCCTCGGCGGGCGGGCCCCGTCGGGGAGCGGCGGTCGCGGGAGGCGTGGAGCACGAGGCGCCGGCACGAGCGACGGCCGCGGCACCTGCGGGAGATTGACCCGTCTCGAGTGGGGGCGGCTCCCGGCCGCCGCTGCGTTCGTCAGCTGGGGTTCCCGGTCGTCCAGCGGCCCGGCTTTCGGGTGGCTTCTGGATGACTCGACTACCCCAGTGCGCACGTCAGCACGGCACTGGGGGCGCCTTGCGGTCCCGACGGGATTTGAACCCGCGACCTCCGCCTTGACAGGGCGGCGTGAACTCCGTACTTCACCACGGGACCTAGTGTCGTGCTGTCGTGCTGTACCCCCAACGGGATTCGAACCCGCGCTGCCGCCTTGAAAGGGCGGTGTCCTGGGCCGCTAGACGATGGGGGCCGGTTGCCGCCGACCGTCTCGGGGCGACCCGCTCCGCAACTTCCAGCCGTCGGGGACGTCCCACAGCATAGAGGACGACCCCGGTCGACACCAAACCGGCTTTCGGCGGGCTGGTCAGGAGGGGCCGGGGGCTGGGGCTGCCGCCGCCCGGGAGTGTGCCGGGAGGGGCGGAGGTGCCGCTGGGCGGGCTGCTCTCGGGTCCGCTGCGCTCGGGCGTCGGGACGGGCTCCTCGGGGAGCGGGGTCGGCCCGGTGTCGGGCACGACGTCGCCGGCCCCGCGGGTCACGGAGCCGAGGTAGTCGGTGGTGACCACGGTCCGGTTGATGGTCACCGACGCGGTCCCGAGCCCGCCGAGCGTGACGTCGTCGAACGCCTGCAGCTGTGCCGTCTCGCGGTCGAGGTAGAGCACGGTCGCGGTCAGGGGCGTGGGCTCCTCGCCCTGCAGCCCGCGCAGCCCGGCACCACCGGTCGAGCCCTGCACCATCACGAGCGTGCCGTCGACGACGTACCGGTCGCGCTGGTGCGTGTGGCCCGACAGCACGAGCGGCACGTCGCCGGCGACCGTGGTCGCGGCCACGATGGGGTCGTGCAGGAGGAGCACGTCGGCGGCCGGCGTCAGCTCCCGCAGGGACCGCGACACGGCCCGCCCGTGCCCGAGCACCGCCTCGGCCTCCTCCTCGGGTGAGCCTCGGGTTGAGCTGTCCGGGGTGAACCGCGGGTCACCCACGCCGAAGACCTGGAGGCCCGCGACGTCCCGCGCCTGCCCGTCGACGACGACGGCCCCGGGCTGCGCCGCCACGGCGTCCTGGGTCGCTCGGGAGTCGTGGTTGCCCCTCAGGTAGACGTAGGGCAGCCCGAGCGAGCCGATCCTGCGCACGTACGCCGACTCCGCCGCCGACCCCCAGTCGGTGATGTCGCCCGTGTCGAGGACGGCGTCCACCTGGAACTGCCGGGCCACGCGGTCGATGAGGTCGAACGCCGTGGGGTTCAGGTGCAGGTCCGACACGTGCAGCACGCGAACGGTCTCGGGGTCGGGTGCGAATGCCGGCAGGGACTCGCCGGCGGTGTAGAGCGTGCTGACGTTCGTCACGAGGGCGGCCAGCGACTGCCGGTACTGCTCGAACCGGTTCACGATGTCGCGCGCGTCGCCCACGACCGCGGGCGCGTTGACGAGCAGGCCCTCGTACTGGGGCTCCACTACGGCCTCCGGGTGGAAGGTCGCCTGGGCGACGCCCCCGGCAACCGCGAGTCCGGCCAGGGCGAATAGCGAGGCGACGGCCGCGGCCGTCCACAGCCGGAAGACCAGCGCGGCGGCCAGCGCGGCCCCGAGGCCGGCGCACAGGGCCGTCTTCAGCGCCAGAGCGAGAATCCCCGCCCGCACGTCGGCCGCGATCACCGTGCCGACGCGCTCCAGCCGGCCGGGCTCGGTGACGAGCGAGCGCGCGGCCTGCTCCCGTACCTCGACGAGCCGGACGTCGAGCCGCAGCGGTCCGGCGTGGGTCGCCAGCTGGAGGTGGCCGAGCGGGGCGACCGCGACGCGGGTGCCGCCGTCGAGGTCGAGTTGCAGGGACAGCTCGGTGTCGAAGGGCCCGACCTGGCGCTGGACCCCGCCCGCCGCGGCGACCGCGAGCGCGGCCCCGAGCAGCGCGGCGACGGCCACCGCGACGACGCGCAGCAGGGGGCTGCGTCGGGCCTCGCGCAGGTGTCCTACGAGACCCGGCGTGACCGGGAGTGACGGGGCATGCATGCTGCGATCCTGCCCCGGTCGGTGCGGGCGTTCCGTACGGGTCGGGCCTGGCGGGTCGTGGGCGATGGCGGGACGGGCGACATGGAGCAGCTCGAGGAGAGATCGCTCCCGGGCATCGGGCTGCGGCACGACTTCCAGACGCGGACGGGCCGGCGGGTGGGCGTGGTCGCGCACCGCGACGACACGCGCGAACTGGTCTTCTACCGGCCGGACGACCCCGACGCCGTCGCCAGCTCAGTCCCCTCACGACCGAGGAGTCGGACACCCTGGCCGAGCTGCTGGGGGCCCCGCGCATCCTCGTCCTCGTGCTCGCGGTGATCGGCCTGGTGGCGGCACGCGTGGCAGACCCCTCGCCCGCCGGTGGTGACGGCGCAGGCGCCCGCGGGCGCGGAGCCGGCCGGGGCCGGGCGGGGTGGGTGGACGTGCGGGGCGCGCCGGTTGACCGGCTGGCCGGACCGGGGCCCGGGTTGCGACACTTGGACGATGACGGACCAGCAACCGCGCCGCCCGCACCTCAGAGGTGACTGGGGCCAGACGCCGTGCCCGCTCGGCGCCGACGAGCCGGGGGCCAGGCGGGAACTGGCCCACGCCACGGCGAGTGCGGTCCTGGCGGCCGGCCGCGGGGACGCCGACCGCGTCGACGGGCTGCTGCGGGTAGCGGAGTCGGTGGGGCTGGCCGAGCTGGCGGAGCTCTGGCGGGACGCGGGCCCGCGCACGCTCCCGGGCGCCCTCTGGACGCTCTACCTGCTGCGGACCTGGTGCCGCCTGCAGGGCGAGGACGCCGCCCGGCTGTTCCGCGCGGGCCGGACGGTCGCCGACGTCCCCGCCGCTGTCGCGGGTGTCCAGGAGCCGCCGGGACCCCGCGACATCGCCGACCTCGGTGACGCCGTCCTGCGCGGGGCGTACGAGGGGGACTTCGCGGTCGCGCTCGAGCGGGCAGCCGCCTTCAGCCGGGTGGTCTCGGCCGGCCGGGTCGCCCTCGCGGGCGACACTGCCGAGGGGCAGGACCAGCTGCGACTGGCCGCGGGCAACCTGACGTGCGCCGAGCAGCTCGAGGACTCGGCCAGGGCCTGGCGGGAAGGCGCACTGCACTGACGGGTCACCCGTCGGGGGGAAGTGGAGGGCTGCGTGTTGACTCAAGGTGACGCTTTGTAACAGGCTGTCTCTTCTGGGTGAACAGGACTCAGGGGTCTTGGAGGTGAGCTGTGGCGGTGACGAACACCGGGGTCCACGGTCCGCCACGAGGTGGGGCTGCCCCTGCCGGGGCGCCCGGCGGGGCAGCACACGACGGGGGAGCGCCCGCCGAGGGCACGCCGGGCGTGGGAGACGGCCCCTCCCGGAGGTCTCCGCTGCGGCTACCGCGGACGACAGGGCTCGACGCTGATGACTGGCAGGCGCGTCATCGACTCGTCGTGACGGTGCTGGCCGGGCACATCCCGGTCCTCGCCGTCTTCGCGCTGCTGCGCGACGTGCGGCCGCTGCACGTGCTCGGCGAGGCGCTGCTGCTGGCGGGGCCGCTGCTGCTGGCGCTGGTGCTCCGGGGTCGTACGGGTCGGGCGGTGGCCGCCTCCACCGGGCTCATGGTCTCCTCGGCGGTCCTGGTGCACCTATCGGGTGGGGTGGTGGAGGCCCACTTCCACTACTTCGTGGCACTGACCCTCGTCGCGGTCTACCAGGAGTGGCGGGTCTACGCCGCAGCCATCGGCTTCGTCCTCGTGCAGCACGCGGTGTTCTCGTTCCTGGACCCCGGCGCGGTGTTCGGCCACGAGAACGGCGCTGTCGGCTGGTCGCTCGTGCACGCGGGCTCCGTCATGGCGCTGTCGGCCGTTCTCGTCGTGTTCTGGAACATCAACGAGCGCGCGCAGGTGCTGCGGCTCGAGGCCGAGGCCGGCCGGCTCGGCGACCAGCGACGCGTCGCGCAGATGGTGGCGGAGGCACCGATCGGGATCGCCCGCCAGGGGCTTGACGGCACCTGCATCGAGGCGAACCCCGCCCTGGAACGGATCCTCGGCCGGCCCGCCCAGGAGCTCGTGGGCACGCGCCTGCAGGACCTCGCCCACCCGGACGACCGCAGCGCCGTCGACGGCGCGCTGGCCCAGTCCGTCGAGGCCGGGGCGAGCGGTGTGCAGCACGAGACGCGGGTCCTGCGGCCCGACGGCGACCAGGTTTGGGTTCTGCTCACGCTGTCGGTGCTGCGAGACGACGACGGGCGACCCGCGTGGCTGGTGGCGCACGTGCAGGACGTCACCGAGCGCCGTCGCGCCGGCGACGCGCGCCTGCGCATCGCGCTCGACGCCGCCGGGATGGGCACCTGGGACTGGGACCTGCGCACCGGGCGCGTGCGAGGCTCGGAGGTCGTCGCCCGCATGTTCGGTCTCTCGATCATGGACGACCAGCGCGACTCGATCATGGATTGCGTGCACCCGGAGGACGCGACGAGGCTGGAGGCTGCGCACCGTCGGGCGATCGCCGAGCTCGGCGTCCTCGACGAGCAGTTCCGCGTCTGCCACCCCGACGGCGAGCAGCGCTGGGTGCACTCCCGGGCCGCGGTGCTCGTGGCGCCCGACGGCGAGCCCGCGCTCATGGTGGGCGTGTGCCAGGACCGAACGCAGCGCCGGGCCGACGAGGAGGAGCGCGCGTCGCTCATCGACGCGCAGCAGCGGGCCGCCGACCTCGCCGTACGCCTTCAGCGGCTCACTGCCGCCCTGGCCGAGGCCCCCACCGTGGAGCAGGTGACCCGCACGCTCGCGGCATCCGCCCGGCAGCTGCCGGGGGCGCCGGCGAGCCAGGTCGTCGTGCTGGACCCCGAGCGGGGGCTGCGGCAGGGGGCCGTGGCGGCCGACCGGATCAGCGACAGCCTCCGGGACGCGGCGCGCAGCGGCGAGGCCGTCTGGCTGCCGACGGCGGCGGCGCGACGGTCGCGCTACCCCTCCGCCGCCGCGGACGGCGCCTCCGTCACCCTCCCGCTCGTCAGCCACGGCCGCACCGTCGGGGCGTGGGAGCTGAGCTGGTCGCGGGCCCGTGCCTTCTCCGCGGAGGAGGAGCGCTTCCTCGGGACGGCGGCCAGCCTCGCCGCGACCACGCTGGAGCGCGCGCGGCTGTTCGACGAGCAGCGCGAGGTGGCCGAGCTTCTGCAGCGGAGCCTGCTGCCGCAGCGGCTGCCGCGCGTGGCGGGCGTCGAGGCTGCCGCCCGCTACCTGACCGCCGGTGGCGCGGGCTCGCAGGTCGGGGGTGACTGGTACGACGTCCTGCCGCTTTCCGACGGGCGGGTCGGGGTGGTGGTGGGGGACGTCAGCGGTCACGGCATCCGGGCCGCGAGCCTGATGGGCCAGCTGCGCAGCACGCTCCGGGCGTACGCGTTGGAGGGGCGGAGCCCCGGTGAGGTGCTGTCGGCAGTGGACCGCGCCCTCGGTGGCCTCGGCGGCATCGACCCCGAGCAGCTGGCCACCGTCACCTACGCCGTGCTCGACCCGGCGCACGCCCGGCTGCACTACGCGCGGGCCGGCCACCCGCCGCTGCTCCTCGTGGAGCCCGGAGGCGAGCCAGGGCTCCTCGACGAGGTGGGCGGGTTGCCGCTGGGGGTCGACCCCGACATCGGCTACGGCGAGGCGACCGTGGTCGCCGGCCCCGGCTCGCGACTGCTCGGCTACACCGACGGCCTCGTCGAGCGCCGCGACGAGGCTCTCGACCGGGGCCTCGACCGGCTCGTCGAGGCAGTGCGCCGAGCCGGCGACGTCCCCCTCGCCCAGCTCCTGGACCTGCTGCTGGACCGCCTGCCGACCGCGGACCACGACGACGACGTGACGCTGGTCGGGGTGGGGCTGGCGCCGGCACCGCGCCCGCCGCTCGCGATGCGGTTCCCCGCGAGCTACGACCAGCTGCCGCAGCTGCGCGAGCGGCTGGGGGCGTGGCTGACGGGCGCGGGCGCCGACCCGGAGAGCGCGCAGGCGCTGATGCTCGCCGCCAGCGAGATCGCCACGAACGCCGTCGACGACGCGCCGGACGGTGCGGTGGTGGACGTGCACGTCGGGGGCACGGTCACCGGCGACCAGGCGTGCGTGACCATCCGCCACCCCGGGCACGCGGTCGGGGAGCGGGGCATCGACCGGGGCCGCGGCCTCATGCTGGTCGAGGCGCTGGCCGAGCGGTTCGAGGTGCACCGGACCCCGGACGGGTCCGAGCTGCGGATCAGCGGTGCCCTGAAGGCCCACACCCAGCGCACCGCGACCACGATCCGTCTGCCCTGAGATCTGCGCAGACCTCGCTGGGCCCCGCACGGGCCGCATGCCGGGTGTCGGCGGGCGCGCACGGGGGACGGCAGCCACGTGACGGGGCACGTATTCGTCGTCCGCGGCGACCTCACCGAGCTGGCCTGCGACGACGTCCTCGTGCCGACGGACGCGGAGCGCATGGTGACCGACGGCTTCCTGGCCGCCGTCCCCGAGCGGGTCCGGGGGGAGCGGCGTGAGCAGCACACCGCCGTCCGGTGCGAGGGGGGAGACGGGCCCGGACGCGTCGTCCGGCTGCCAGAGTGCGGCGACGGGCCGCAGGCCTGGCTCGTCGATGTGAGCGGGGACCCGGAGCACCCCGACCCGGGTTGGTTCGCCGCGGGTGTGCGGGAGTTCCTCGACTGGGTGGCCGCGGATGACCGCCCCCCAGCGCGGGGCCGGGCGCGGCCGCTCGTCGCGCTCCCGCTGGTGGGCACGGGTGAGGGCGGCGCGGCCCGTCGCCGCGACCAGGTCATACTCGAGCTGCTGCCCACGCTGCGCGCCTCGGCCGAGGAGCACGGGCACGACATCGCGCTGGTGCTCGGCGACGTCCGCGACGCCGGCGCGGTGCAGTACCTGCGCCACCGCGAGGGGATGCTCGACGACGTCCTGACCGGACACCAGGGGCTCGCGCGGCGCCTCGCGGACCAGGCCAGGTCCGGGCAGCTGGCGCTGTTCCTGGGCGCCGGTGTGAGCGCTGGTGCCGGGCTCCCGTCCTGGGGGGCGCTGCTCCGTCAGCTGGGCGAGGAGGCCGGCATGTCGGGGCGTGAACTGGACGGTCTCGGTCGGCTGGCCCCGCAGGACGCGGCGAGCCTGCTGCAGGACCGCCTGGGCGCCGAGCGTCTGGGCGCGCTCGTCCGCGGGGTCTTCGGGCCGCGGCGGCACTCGCTCGCGCACTCCCTGCTCGCGAACCTGCCCGTCCTCGAGTCGGTGACGACGAACTACGACCCGTTGTTCGAGCGCGCCGTGGAGGCGGCCGGGCACCCGCTCCGCGTGCTGCCGTGGGAGGACGCGGAGCCGGGCGTCCCGTGGTTGCTGAAGCTGCACGGCGACGCGGAGCGCCCCGGCGAGGTGGTGCTCACGCGGGACGACTACCTGCGGTCCGGCGCGGACCGGACGGCGCTGGACGCGGTCGTGCAGTCCGTGCTGCTCACCCGCCACATGCTGTTCGTGGGCTTCTCCCTGGTCGACGAGCACTTCGTGCGCGTTGCCCACCCGGTCAGCGCACTGCTGCGCGAGGCGCGGGGCGGGGACGAGCCGTACCTCGTCGGGACGGCCCTGTCCCTCGTCGACGACCCGCTCCGCGCCGCGCTGTGGTCCCGCGACCTCGAGACGGTCGGCATGGTCGGCGAGCACGAGCACGTGCAGGACTGCGCGGACGGCTGCACCGTGTACGCCGAGGCCGCCCGCACGCTCGAGGTGTTCCTCGACCTGCTCTGCGCGCACACGGCAGCCGGCCAGCCCTTCCTCCTCGACGAGCGGTACGACGCCCTGCTCGAGCCGGACGACCGCGCGCTCGCCGACGCCCTGCGGGCCCTCGAGGGCCTGGTGCGCCCCGACCGCAGCGGTGCGCACGCGGAGGTGCGGGAGGTGCTCGCGAGGCTCGGCGCCAGGGTCTGAGGGCGGCGTCACCCTCTCGGTTCTGCGCCGCCGGGTCGAGCGGGGTCGATGTCCGGGGCATGGACCTGCACGCCCGGCTGGACGCCCGCCTGCCCCGCACGACCTACGCGCAGAAGCTGCTGCTCGTCGCCTTCGTCGCGACGCACGTCCCGCTGCTCGCGCTCGTCGCGCAGTCGGTGCTCGCGCCCGGGCAGCTGTCGCGGGGGGCCGTGCTGCTCGTCGTGCTCGTGGCCACCCTGCTCGGCACGGCCGGGCTCCTCAGGACGCTGCACCTGCTGCTGCGGCCGGTCCGCGACGCCACCGCGGCGCTCGAGGGCTACCTGCAGGAGCGCAGGCTGCCGGCGCTGCCGGACGACCGACGCGACGACGCCGGTCGTCTCCTCCGGTACGTGCGGGAGACGTGCTCGACGCTGGAGCACGAGCGCGTCCTGCTGGAGCGACTGGCGGGCGAGGACGAACTCACCGGCCTGGCCAACCGCCGCGCCGGTACGGTCGAGCTCGCGGGGCGGGTCGCGCGCGCCCAGGCGGAGGGCAGTGCCGTCTCGGTCGCCCTGGTCGACCTCGACCACTTCAAGCGCGTCAACGACGAGCACGGCCACGCCGCCGGTGACGCCGCCCTGGAGCTGGTGGCGCACGTCCTGGGCACGCACCTGCGCGAGGAGGACTTCGCGGCCCGGTGGGGCGGTGAGGAGCTCCTGGTGGTGCTGGACGGCTCGGAGCGGCAGGCGGTCGGCGCCCTGGAGCGCGTACGGCGCGCCCTGGCTCGCGAGCGGGTCCCGGTCGGGAGCGGCTCGAGCGTGCGGGTGACGGCGAGTGTCGGGGTGGCGGAGGCGCTCCCGGG
>JALYNB010000436.1 GCA_030773395.1 Actinomycetota bacterium | reverse complement strand
GTCGATGCCGAGGTCGACGTACCAGCTCATGCGCTCGCTCTTCCAGTAGTCGAACCAGCGCGGCGCCTCCTCCGGCGGGCAGAACCACTCCATCTCCATCTGCTCGAACTCGCGCGTGCGGAAGATGAAGTTGCCGGGGGTGATCTCGTTGCGGAACGACTTGCCGATCTGGCCGATGCCGAACGGCGGCTTCTTGCGGGCCGACTGCTGCACGTTCAGGTAGTTGATGAAGATGCCCTGCGCCGTCTCCGGCCGCAGGTAGGCGAGCCCGGAGGAGTCCTCCACGGCGCCGAGGTGGGTCTTCAGCATGCCGTTGAACTGCCGCGGCTCGGTGAACTGGCCCTTCGTGCCGCAGTTCGGGCAGGTGAGCTCGGTCAGGCCTTCGGGCGCCCGGCCGTGCTTCTCCTCGAAGGCCTCCTCGAGGTGGTCGGCCCGGTGGCGGGTGTGGCAGAAGGTGCACTCCGTCAGCGGGTCGGAGAACCCCGTCACGTGGCCGCTGGTCTCCCAGACGACCGGGGCGAGGATCACGCTGGAGTCGAGGCCCACGACGTCGTCGCGGCCCTGCACCATCGCCTTCCACCACTGACGCTTGACGTTGTTCTTCAGCTCGACGCCGAGGGGCCCGTAGTCCCAGCTGGCGCGCAGCCCGCCGTAGATCTCGCTCGACGGGTAGACGATCCCCCGGCGCTTCGCGAGGCTCGTGATCGTGTCCATGCGGTCGGCGGTCTTCGCCATGGTCGTCCGTGCTCCATCCGGCTGGCGGTCGGCGAGGGTCGAGGCGGCCGGGCATCCCGGGCTCAGCGGGACACCCTACGGCGCAGGAACCCGAACCCCCTCCCCCGCGTCACAGCACCGTGCGACACCTCCGGCGACCCCTGCTGCTGACCCGGGTGCAACGACATCGGCGTGACCGACCGCCGCGGGCAGCTCGTGCGACCGACCCCGATCCGCGAGGTGACGGTGACGCTGCTGCCGGCGGCCGGACCCCAGGTGACGCTCGGGCTCGTGCACCCCGGTGCTGACCACGGCTTCACCCTGCGCGTCCCGGTACCGCCCGTGGCGCCGGCCCGGCACTGGTGGAGGTGGACTTCGCGGACCCGCACCCCCTGCTCGTCACTGGCTGACGGGCTCCGGCGGCTCGCCCTCGACCGGGACGGCGGGAGCGGCCGCCTCACCCACCCGTACCGCCCCGGCGTCCGCCGCCCGGCCGCTGCGCAACACCGCCGGCGGGCCCGCGTCGTCCGTGGACAGCAGAACCTCGTAGGCACCCGCCTCGGGCTCGGCCCGGGCGAGCAGCGGGGTGGCGTGCACGCGGACGTCGTACGACGACAGGCTGCGGCGGTAAGCCCCGATGCCGTCCCACTCGGTGACGAGCACCCAGGCCTGCGGGTCATCGCTGGCGCGGCCGAGCCGCCCGCTCCGGAAGCCGGGCCGGCCGGCGAACGCCACCAGCGCGGCCCGGGCGTCGGCGAGCAGCACCTCCCCGTCGGACGCCGGCACCACGAACCTGCTCACGACGAGCACGCGAACCTCCAGGGGCTGACGGGCGACGGACACGACTCGATCACGACTGCCGCGCCGGCCTCGGCATACCCCGCCCCCCGGTCGCAAGATGTCCGCTGGACACCGCGCGTGGGTGGCCGAGCTGGGTGGAACCGAGCCGACCGGGAGGAGGCGCCTGTGGGCGAGCGCGACTCGACCGGCCGGCACGGCGCCGCGCGACGGCAGTGGCTGATCGCCGTGGCGTCCCGGCCGCGCTGGCTGCTCCCGGTGCTGGCGGCCGTGCTGCTCGTCGCCGGGCTCGCGGGCAGCGGGCTGACGTCCGCGCTCGCGCTGGTCGCGGTGGCCGGCCTGCTCGCGTGGCTCGCGAGCCACTCCTGGCCCGTCATCGACCCCCAGGGCCGGCTGCTGCGGGTGGCGGCGGTCGTCGTGCTGCTCGCGGTCGCCGTGACCCGGCTGCGGTAGCGCTCCGCGCCCAGCAGGTCAGCGAGCGGGGGGCGGGGACTCGGAGCCGGCCTGGTCGTCCGTCGGGCGCAGCCCCGCGAGCAGGTCGGCGGCCTCCCGCTCGGCACGCAGGGCTCGAGACCCGCGGCGCCACCGGGCGAGCGCGACCGGCTCGCGCTCGTCGGCGGGCGGCTGCTGGGGCTGCGGTACGACGGTGACTGCGGGCTCGGGCTCGGGCGCGGCGGGCTCGGGCGCGACGGGGCGCGGCTCCGGGTCGGGCGACGCTCCGGGAGCGTGGCCGGCCCCGGGAGCGAGGCCCGGGATCAGCGCAGTGTCGTCGCCCGCGTCGTGGCGGCGCTCCTCACCGCCCGGTTCCCCTCCGGCGTGCCGGTCGGGATCGTCGCCGAGGTCCCCGACCGCGGCGCGGGGCTTGGCGCGGGTCGCCACCAGCACGGCCAGGGCCGTGGTCAGCGGCACGCTCGCCACGATCCCCAGGCCGCCCACCAGCGCGCGCACGACCTCCTGGGCCACCACCTCGTTCGTCAGCGTGTCGGTCACCGGCTGGGCGGCGAGCACGAACAGCAGCAGCAGGGGCAGCGACGCGCCGGCGTACGCGAGGACCAGCGTGTTCACCGTCGACGCGATGTGGTCGCGCCCGATGCGCATGGCCCCGGCGGCGAGGCGGGCCCGCCCCAGTCGGGGGTTGGCCGCGTGCAGCTCGAACACGGCCGAGGTCTGGGTGACGGTGACGTCGTCGAGGACGCCGAGCGCGCCGATGAGGATGCCCGCGAGGAGCAGGCCCCGCAGGTCGATCTCCGCGGAGGAGGCCGACAGGAAGATCGCCTCCTCCGACACCAAGCCGGAGAAGCTGCCCACGGCGACGAACAGCGCGGCCAGCGCGCCGGTGAGCCCGAGGCTGACGAGGGTGCCGAACAGGGCGACGGTCGTCCGCACGCTGACGCCGTGCGAGAGGTAGAGCGCCACGAACATGATCGCCGCGGAGCCGACGATGGCGACCTGCAGCGGGTCGCGGCCCTCCAGCAGCGCCGGCAGCACGAACAGCATGAGCAGCGCGAACGTGACCCCGAGCCCCGCCAGGGCGGCGAGCCCGCGCCAGCGGCCGACGGCGACGACGGCGAGGGCGAACACCACGGCCAGGACCAGCAGCGGCGGCCCGCGCTGCAGGTCGACGATCTGGTAGCGCGACTCGATCGGCAGGTCCCCGGCCCGGGCGAGCACGAGGCCCGAGCCGTCGGCGAGCCGCGGCGCGCGCGTGCCCTGCGCCTCGGTCAGCACGACGATCTCGCCGACGTCAGGGCCGTCGTCGATCGTTACCGTGACGGTCGCGCAGTCCTCGGCCGCGCTCGCGCCGTCCTCCCCCGCGGCGTCGCCCTCCCCCAGGCCCGCCCCGGACCCGGCGGAGCCGGGGCAGGGGCCGCGGCGGACGTCGGTCACGGTGCCGCGCACCTGCTCGGTCCCTAGCCCGAGGCGGTCGTCGGCGACCTGCTCGCCGGAGGGCCAGAGCAGAGCGAGCCCGGCGACCGTGGCGGCGAACAGCAGGAGCACGGCGAGCCCGACCCCGGCGCGGACGCCCCTGCCGAACTCCACGGGGCCCGCGGCGGGGTCGTCGGAGTCGCCGTACGACGGGAGCGGCGGGCCGTGCGAGTGCATCACCAGGCCAGGGTAGGAGCGGGCCGGCGGGCGTACGGCGGCTAGCATCGGCGCGTCATGGTCACCCCCGCCCCCCGCGCCACCCGGCAGCGCGTCGCGATCGTGGCGGCGCTGGAGTCGGCGGAGGGCTTCAAGAGCGCGCAGGACATCCACGCCGACCTGCGCCGGACCGGCGGCTCGGTCGGGCTGACGACCGTCTACCGGGCGCTGCAGGCGCTGGCCGACGCCGGCGAGATCGACGCCCTGCGCAAGGACGACGGGGAGACCGTCTACCGGCAGTGCAGCACGCCGGCGCACCACCACCACCTCGTCTGCCGGGTCTGCGGCCGCAGCGTCGAGGTGGAGGGCCCCGAGGTGGAGCGCTGGGCCGACCGGGTGGCGCTCCAGCACGGGTTCACCGCGATCAGCCACCAGGTCGAGGTGTTCGGCACGTGCCCCGCCCACCACCGCGATGGGGGGCCGGCCCCGGACGAGCACGCCTAGGCGGCTGCCGCCACCGGGACGGCTTGGCGCAACGGCCGGCCGGACCGCCCCTGCCAGTCGTCCAGCCACCGCAGGAGATCGTCCGCCGGCAGCGGTCGCCCGATCCCGAAGCCCTGCGCGTGGTCGCAGCCCAGCTCGCGCAGGGCGTCCCACTGTTCACGACCCTCCACGCCCTCCGCCACCACGACCTTGCCCATGGCGTGCGCCAGCTGCGTGGTGTAGCGGACGAGTTCGAGACCCACGCCGCCGCCGGTGACGTCGGCGACGAAGCTGCGGTCGATCTTCAGCGCGTTGAAGGGCAGCCTCTGCAGCCAGGACAGCGTCGCGTAGCCCGTCCCGAAGTCGTCGACCGAGAGGTTCACCCCGAGGGCCGAGACCGCACCGAGGATCCGCCGGGCGTCCTCGGGACGGCCGATGAGCGACGTCTCGGTGATCTCGAGGGCCAGCCGGTCCGAGGGCAGCCCGTGCCGGGCCAGCACGCGGGCGACCAGGTCGGGCAGCGAGTCCTCGACGACGCTGCGGGCGGAGAGGTTCACGGCGACGCACAGGTCCCGCCCCTCGTCGAGCCACTCACGGCACTGCCGCACCGCCTCGTCCAGCACCCAGGCGGTGAGCGGCGCGATGAGGTCGCTCTCCTCGGCCAGCGGCACGAACTCCCCGGGCCCCAGGAGACCCCGCGCCGGGTGCTGCCACCGCACCAGGGCCTCCACCCCGGTCACCCGTCCGTCCTCCAGCTGCACCGAGGGCTGGTAGTGCAGCCGCAGCTGCCCCCGCTCGACGGCGTCCTGGAGCTCGGCCAGCAGGAGCCGCCGCGCCACCGCGTCGTCCCGGAGCGGGTCGTAGTGCAGCACCCCGCCCCCGAGGCGCTTCGCGGCGTACATGGCCGCGTCCGCCTTGCGCAGCAGCTCCTCGGGAGCGTCGCCGTCGTGGCCCTGCAGGACCAGCCCGATGCTGGACCCCACCCGCGCGGAGGTGCCCTGCAGGCTGAACGGGCGGGCGAGCGCTTCCGTGACCGACCGGGCGGCCCGCTCAAGGCTGCGACAGTCACCCGTCGCGGGCAGCACGACGGCGAACTCGTCGCCGCCGAGGCGGCCGACGGTGTCGGTCGTCCGGACCGAGGCGGCGATCCGCGACGCCACCTGCTGCAGCAGCACGTCGCCCGCCTCGTGCCCCAGTGAGTCGTTGACGATCTTGAACCCGTCGAGGTCGAGCAGCATGAGGCCTGCCGGCTGGCTGTGACGGCCCTGCTCGAGGGCCGACTCGAGCCGCTGGCGCAGCAGCCCCCGACCTGCCAGCCCGGTCAGCGTGTCCGTGGTGGCGATCGTGGTGAGCCGCCGCGCGTTCTGCTCCTGCCGGTCGAAGGACCTCCACTGGTTCCGGCAAGTGGCCCACGTCAAGAGGGTGAAGCCGACCAGGATCGCGACGGTGACGGCGGCAACCGCCGGGTCGGCAGGCGCGACGGCCTCGAGGAAGGAATACGCCAGGACCATCACTGTGCCCATGAGCGCGACCCCGGAGGGCGGGTATCCCAGGGCGCTGTAGCCGAGGGTGAGGAAGAGCAGGAGCACCAGGGGACTCGAGGCCCCCCCGTCGACCCAGGCCAGACCCACGATCACGCAGGCGAGGGAAAACGTCCAGGGGTAGAACAGGAAGACGTTCCGGGAGCCGCAGGCGGCGGTGAGCACGGGCTTCGCGAGCATTCCGAGACTGCCGAGCGCGACCACCGCCGCGATGCCCAGCAGGGCCGCCGCACGCGGCCGGTCCGCGAGCACGGCGTAGGCGGCGACCAGCCCGGCCCCGAGCTCGCTCAGCACGACACCCAGGCGAAGCTGACGCGACCAGACGTCGTCGAGGTGCTCGTCCAGCGCTGCGGGCGGGCGAGGCAGACACCCGCCGGCGGCGACGCGCGGCCACGCGCCGCGGCCGGGCACGGGCAGGGGCGTGGGCGTGGGCGCCTCCAGGGTTGACATGCCTGGACCATCGGCGACTCGGGCGTGCGGGTGGATCAGCCGTTCGGGCACTGGTCGCCGCGGGAGGGCGCCCGGTCACACGGGCAGGAGCACGCCCAGCTGGAAAGGGCGACTCACCAGGTGAGCTCCTCGCAGCCCAGGTGGTCGACCGGCTCGACCTGCAGCGTGGCGTGCGCCACCCCGAACCGGTCCTGCAGCAGCGCGCGGGCCCGGTCGAGCACCGGGTGGCTGTCGTCCGGCCGGCCGACGACGAGGTGGGCGCTGAGGACCTCCATCCCGGACGTGAGCGTCCAGGCGTGCACGTCGTGCACCTCGACGACGCCGTCGACGCCCGACAGCGCCTCGCTCACGTCGCGGATCGGCAGCGACGCGGGCGCCACCTGCAGGAGCACGCGCAACGCGCGGCCCGACAGGCGGAGGCCGCGGGGCACGACGTACGCGGCGAGTCCCAGCGCCACCAGCGGGTCGACGTACGGCCACCCGGTGGCGAGGACGACGAGCCCCGCGGCGAGGACGGCGACCGAGCCCAGCGCGTCGGCGAACACCTCCGCGACGGCGGCCTCGACGGTGAGGCTCTCCCGCGCACCCTCGCGCAGCAGCAGGTAGACGCTCACGTTCAGAGCAAGACCGAGCAGCGCGACGAGGAGCAGCGGCAGGCCCGGCACGGTCGGTGGCTCGCCCACGCGGCGCACCGCCTCCACGGTGACGACGACCCCGACGCCGACCAGCAGCAGCCCGTTCGCCAGGGCGGCGAGCACCTCCAGGCGGTGCGTGCCGTAGCTGCGCTGGGGGTCGCTGCTCCCCAGCGCGGCCACGGTGACAGCCCCGAGGGCCAGCCCCAGCGCGACGAGGTCGGTCGTCATGTGCCCCGCGTCCGACAGCAGCACGAGCGAGCCGGTGGCGACCGCGACTACGACCTCGACGGCGAGGAAGACCCCGGTGAGCAGCAGGGCGATGACGAGCCGGCGGCGGTGCCGGAGCGCGGCACTGCCGCTCAGGGCGGGAGCGGAGGCGCTCAGGCCGTGGGAGTGCCCGTGGGCGTGCGCGTGCCCGTACCCGTTCCCCACGCGACGCCCTCCGTCCCTCGACCGCGCCCAGTGTCCCCGCACCCGTGCGGCCCCGACAGCGGCGGGTGTCAGGCCGCCGGCGTCGGCGGGACGCACGACGAGCGCCACGCCCGGGTCACGACGACGATCCCGACCAGCGACAGGGCGGGCACCGCCTCCCCGAACAGCAGGTGCGCCGCCACGGCCGTGGCGGGCGGCACGAGGTAGAACAGGCTCGACACCCCGGCCGCGCTCCCCCGGCGGAGCAGTGCGAGCAGCAGCAGGACGGCGCCCAGCGAGAGCCCGAGCACGAGCCAGCCGAGCGCGAGGAGGAAGTCCGGGGTCCAGGCCACCCGCCGCGTTTCCGTGGCCAGTGCGAAGGCGCCGAGCGCCGCCGCGGCGGCGGCGTACTGCACCGCGGTGCCGGACAGCAGCGGGATGTCCCCGCCGTGCCGCTTCTGGTGCAGCGTCCCCGCGGTGCCGCTGGCCAGCGCGACCGCGCAGGCCACCACTCCCGTCGGCGGGAAGCCCGCCCCCGACCCGACCGCCGCGAGCCCGGGGGCCAGCACGAGGGCGACCCCGACGGCCCCGGCCACGAGGCCCGCCCACTGACGGGGGACGAGCCGCTCGCCGAGCAGCCGGGTCGCGAGCGCCGCGGTCAGCACCGGCTGCAGGCTCACCACGACGGCGGCGACCCCCGCGGGCACACCGCGGGCGATCGCCCAGAAGACGCCGCCGAGGTAGCCGCCGTGCAGGAGCAGGCCGACCAGTCCGGCGTGCCCGACCTGCCCGCGGCCCCGCGGGGGCGCGGCCCGGGTCCCGGTGGCGAGCAGCGCCAGCAGCGCGCCCGCGAGGGCGAGCCGCAGGGTGAGGACGTGAACGGCTCGGCGTACGGGAGCCCGTACTTCGCCCCCACGAAGCCGGTGCTCCACAGCAGCACGAACACGGCCGGCGCCGCGCGCACGGCGAGCCCGCGCACCCCATCAGCCCCCGGGGCTCACGGCGGCTGAGCGGCGCAGCCACAGCAGGCCGAGCACGGGCAGCACCAGCGGCACGAAGCCGTAGCCCTGCCCGAACCGCGACCACACGGTCTCGTCGCCGAGGAGCGCGGGCTGCGTGGCCGTGAGCGCGCCGACCCCCAGGACGCCGACCAGCTCGAACAGGATCGCGCCCACGGCGACCCGGCGGGGCCCCGCGCCGGGCCGGGCCAGCCCGACGGCCGCGAGCACGTACACGGCGCTCGCCACCGCCGACAGCAGGTAGGCGACGGGGGCCTCGCCGAACCGGGTGCCCAGCTGCACCGCCGCCCTCGCGCCGGCCGACACCGCGAACACGACGTACACGGCGATCAGGAGGCGGCCCGGCCCGGTCGCCGTCGGCGCCGGCTCAGGCACCGGCGCCGCCCCACACCTGCTGCAGGCGCACCACCATGACCGCCACGACGAGGCACGCGCCGGCGACGACGCCGATCCCCCACCGGCCGGGCTCGGCCAGCGCCCAGGCGACGGCCAGCGGCAGCACCGCGAGGGCGACGACGAGGTAGCCGACGAAGGTCACGACCGACCCGGGCCGCGCCCCGCCGGCGAGGAGGACGACGGCGACGACGAGCTGGACGACGAGCAGCAGCTCGAGCAGCCCCACGCCGACGAGGTGGCCCTGCCCCGGGGAGCGGTCCAGCAGCGCGGCGGCGAGCGCCCAGACCGCGAGCACGAGGGCGAGCGCGATGAGGGCGGAGGCCAGACCGTCGATCACAGTGGCGCCCACGCTAGCGCGTGACGCGGGTGGGTAGAGCGGACGCGACCAGCAGCCCCGGGCAGACGAGGAGTCCACGTGAAGAAGAGCGTGACAGTGACGGCGATCGCGGCGGTGCTCGCGGTGAGCGGGTGCGGCAACCAGACCCTGGTCGGCCCGGGCGCCATCGACCCCGCTCCCACCCCGGTGGGTCCCGAAGAGGCCCGCAAGGCCGCGCACGACGTGCAGGCCGAGCTGGAGTCCGGCGGCGGTTCAGGCGGCGGGGGCCACTGAGCTCGGCGCGCCGCGGCCGGGGCTTGCGCCGAGCCAGTGCTGCCGGCGCGTCCCGGTCGACTCGAAGCGACGCTCGACCCGCCTAGCCCTCGACCCCGACCTGAGGCTGCTCGGGGTCCGGCTCGGCGCCGCCGTACCGCCGGTCGCGGCGCGCGTAGTCCTCGCAGGCCTGCCACAGGTGGCGCCGGTCGACGTCCGGCCAGAGCGTGTCGATGAAGGCCATCTCCGCGTACGCCGACTGCCACAGCAGGAAGTTCGACGTGCGCTGCTCCCCCGACGTGCGGAGGAAGAGGTCGACGTCGGGCATGTCGGGCTCGTCGAGGTACCGCGCCACGGTCTTCTCCGTGATCCGGTCGGGTGAGAGCCGCCCGGCGGCGACCTCGCGCGCGATCGCGGCGACAGCGTCCGCGATCTCCGCACGGCCGCCGTAGTTCACGCACATCGTGAGCGTCAGCACGTCGTTGTCGCGGGTCATCTCCTCGGCCTCCTCGAGCTCGCGGATGACCGAGCCCCAGAGCCGCGGCCGCCGACCGGCCCAGCGCACCCGGACGCCGAGGGCGTTCATCTCGTCGCGCCGGCGGCGGATCACGTCGCGGTTGAACCCCATGAGGAACCGCACCTCGTCGGGCGACCGGCGCCAGTTCTCCGTGGAGAAGGCGTACGCCGACACCCACCCGACCCCCAGCTCGATCGCGCCCTCGACCAGGTCGAACAGCGCGGCCTCGCCGGCCTCGTGCCCACGCGTGCGCGGCCACCCGCGCTGCTGGGCCCAGCGGCCGTTGCCGTCCATGACGACGGCGACGTGCCGGGGCACGAGGTCGCGCGGGAGAGGCGGCGGCGTGGCGCCGCTGGGA
>JALYNB010000435.1 GCA_030773395.1 Actinomycetota bacterium | reverse complement strand
GCTCGTCGCCGCCCGCCCCCGCACCCGACTTGGCCTTCTGCCGCCACGTGGTCAGCGCCCGCTCGGTGTAGCCGTTGGGCTCCCGGCGCCCCGAGAACACGAGGTCGAGCGCGGCCTGGAACGACGGGCTGTCGTCGAGGTCCTTGCGCATCGGCTGGTAGCCGGGCTCGCCGGCGTTCTGCTCGTCGACCAGCGCCGCCATCCGGGCGAACGTCTCGCGCACCTGGGCCTCGTCGACCAGTCCGTGGTGCAGCCAGTTCGCGATCTGCTGGCTGGAGATGCGCAGCGTGGCGCGGTCCTCCATGAGGCCGACGCCCTCGAGGTCCGGGACGGTCGAGCAGCCGATGCCCAGCCCGACCCAGCGCACGACGTAGCCGAGGATCGACTGCGCGCTGGTCTCGAGCTCGTGGCGCCGGGCCTCCTCGGACAGCGACTGCCCGCCGCCGGGGAGCACCGGCGGCACGAGCAGTGCGCGCCGGTCGGCCAGCGGGCGCTTCGTCAACTCCTCCTGCACGGCCTTCACGTCGGTCTCGAGGTAGTGCAGCGCGTGCAGCGTCGCCGCGGTCGGCGACGGCACCCACGCGGTGTTCGCCCCCGCCTTCGGGTGCGTCCCCTTGGTGTCGAGCATCTCCCGCATCGCCGTGGGCTTGGCCCACATGCCCTTGCCGATCTGCGCCTGCCCGGCGAAACCGGCGCGCAGGGCGACGTCGACGTTGCGGTCCTCGTAGGTCTTGAGCCAGGTCGCGCTCTTCTGCTCGTCCTTGCGGACCACCGGCCCGGCCTCGAAGTCGGTGTGGATCTCGTCGCCGGTGCGGTCGAGGAAGCCGGTGTTGACGAAGATGACCCGGTCCGCCGCGCGCGCGATGCATGCCTCGAGGTTGGTCGAGGTGCGCTTCTCCTCGTCCATGATGCCGATCTTGAGAGTGGTCGGCTCGAGCCCGAGCGCCTCCTCGACGGCGGCGAACAGGTCGACCGACACCGACACCTCGTCGGGGCCGTGCATCTTCGGCTTGACGATGTAGACGCTGCCCGTGCGGGTGTTCGAGCGCTGCCCGTCGCCGCGGAACTCCTGCACCGCGGCCACGGCGGAGACGAGGGCGTCGAGGACCTCCTCGAGGATCGGCTTCCCGTCGGCCGTGCGCACCGCGTCGAGCCGCATGTGGTGTCCCACGTTGCGGACGAGCAGCAGGGAGCGCCCGGGCAGCGTGAGCTCCGACCCGTCGGTGCCCGTGTAGGTGCGGTCGCCGTTGATGCGCCGGGTCGTCTCGCGCCCGCCCTTGCTGAACGTGGCCGTGAGCGAGCCCGTGCGCAGACCCAGCCAGGTGCGGTAGGCGCCCACCTTGTCGGGCCCGTCCACGGTGGCGACGGAGTCCTCCAGGTCGACGATCGTGGAGACCGCCGACTCGAGCACGACGTCGGACAGCCCGGCGTGGTGCTGCCCGCCCACCCGCGTCGACGGGTCGATCGTGAGCTCCACGTGCAGACCGTGGCGGCGCAGCAGCACCGCCGTCGTCCGGCCGCCGTCGGCCCGGTGGCCGACGAACTGCGCCGCGTCGGCCAGCCGCGTCTCGCCCGAGCCGGTCTCGACGACGAGCTCGCCGGGGGAGTCCACCCGGTACGCCGTGACGTCGGCGTGGCTGCCCTGGGACAGCGGGAAGTACCGGTCGAGGAGGCGGTCCGACTCCGCGATGACCTGCGCGCCGCGGCGCTCGTCGTACCCGGGCGCGAGCTCGTGCTCCAGCGGCAGGGCGTCCGTGCCGTACAGGGCGTCGTACAGCGAGCCCCAGCGGGCGTTGGCCGCGTTCAGCGCGTAGCGCGGCACCGTCGACGGCACGACCAGCTGCGGCCCCGGCACCTCGGCGATCTCCCGGTCGACCCGGCTGACCCGCACCGTCGCCTCCTCCAGCGGCAGCAGGTAGCCGATCTCGGTGAGGAACGCCTCCAGTGCGTCGGCGTCGCCGGGCCCGTTTTCCCGGTGCCAGGCGTCGATCTGCTCCTGGAACTCGTCGCGGCGGCGCAGCAGGTCCTCGACCCGCCCGGAGAACCGCTCGTTCAGCCCCGCGAGGGTCGACCAGAACCACTCGGGCTCGAGGTCGAGCCCCGCCAGGAGCTCGTCGGCCACGAAGGCGCGCAGCTCCGGGTCGACCTGCAGGTCGCCCGTCCCGTTCTCACCGCTCACGGTCTCCACCCTCACTGTCTGTCGCTCCGGGAGCGTGGTCCCGGTCGATGCCTGGTCGCTCGGCGACCCGGGAGCGGGTCACGTCCGCGTCGGGTGTGACCCCCGGCGGCGCCCCTCACCCGCGGCTCGCCGCATTTTCCCCTCCCGGGGCACGCTACGCGGCGATCAGGGTGTTCGCGTCAGGCCGCCGCGCGGTCGTGAGCGGGCCCGGGCGCCGGGTCGATGGTCGACGGCCGTCACGCTGCGCGTCCCTCGCCGTACACCCGCCGTCCACCTCCCGCGGGGACGCTGAAGTCCTCGGAAGCACTCAGGACGAGCGGCGGGTGGGCTGCGGGCCCGCCGCCCACCACGCACCCCAGGAGGTCCCGATGCAGTGTGAGATCACGGGCTGCCCGCTGCCGGCCGGTCGGCCGCTGCGCCGCCCGGGCGGCTCCTCCGTGCTCGTCGTCTGCTCGAGCTGCGCCGAGGACCTGGTCGGCGTCTTCGGGTACGACTTCGCGCGGACCGCGCCGCGGC
>JALYNB010000434.1 GCA_030773395.1 Actinomycetota bacterium | reverse complement strand
CGCTCGGGGCGGGCCCGGGCCGGGGGCCCGGACGCGGCGCTGCGGCGGGTGCGGACGGGGCCGGGGCGGCAACGCCCCCCGACCCGTTCGACGGGAACGCTTCCCGGAGCTTGCGGGCGACGGGGGGTTCCAACGTCGACGACGCGGACTTCACGAACTCCCCGAGGTCCTTGAGCTTGGCCATGACGACCTTGCTCTCGACCCCGAGTTCGCGTGCGAGCTCGTGCACGCGGGGCTTGCCTGCCACTTGACTCCTTCTGGTGGCCGGCGGTGCGTCCGCTCGACCGTGTCGCTACTGCATGGGCGTGCTCATCGGGGCGTGCTCATCGAGCGCTCATCGCGGTCTCGACCTGCTTCCGGTGGGCGGGGACGGGATGGTGGTGCTGGGCGTCGTCCGGTCGGCCGGCGACGGCGTTCCCGGGCGGGCCAGGGCCTCCAGGTGCGCCCGGAGGGGCGCGGTGTCGAGCGGCCCCGGCAGGCGCAGGGCCCGCGGGAACACCCGGCGGCGCTCCGCGAGGTCGAGGCAACCGACGGCGGGGTGCAGTGACGCTCCCCGGCCCGGCAGCCGCCCACGGGGGTCGGGCAGCACCTCACCCGCTCCCGCGACCACGCGCAACAACTCGGACTTCGGCGCCCTCGCCCGGCACCCCACGCAGGTCCGTACGGGTTGAGCTCGTACGGGTCGAGCACGCGGGGGGACGGACCTCGGCGACGAGACCACGAGCAGTCTAGCCGGATGGGGCGACAACGCCACGGTCAGGTGCGGCTGTTTCCGGGCCGTGCTCCCGGGCCGTTGCGCTGCTCCCGCCCGCGGGAGGTCGGGGTGCGGCTCGGGGCTGCTCCCCGAGGGGCGCCCGCCGGCCCCTGCCCCCGTGGCGCGCTCCCCGGCGCCGCGTCCGCCTTCGCGTCGGACAGGATGTCGATCCGCCAGCCCGTGAGCCGGGCGGCCAGGCGGGCGTTCTGCCCCTCCTTGCCGATCGCGAGCGACAGCTGGTAGTCGGGCACGACGACGCGGGCAGACCTCGCCTCGGCGTCGACGACCTCGACGCTGGCGACCGTCGCCGGCGACAGCGCCTCGCGCAGCGCGACGACCGGGTCGTCCGACCACAGGGCGATGTCGATCTTCTCGCCGTGCAGCTCGGCCTGGACGGCGCGCACCCGTCCCCCCATCGGCCCGATGCACGCGCCCTTCGGGTTGAGCCCGGCCACGTGCGACCGGACCGAGATCTTCGAGCGGTGGCCCGCCTCCCGCGCCACGTTGACGATCTCGACGCTGCCGTCGGCGACCTCGGGCACTTCCAGCGCGAACAGCGCGCGCACGAGGTCGGGGTGGGTGCGCGACACCGTGACGATCGGGCCGCGGTGGCCCCTATCCACCCGCACGACGCGGGCGCGCAGGCGGCTGCCGTGCTCGTACCGCTCACCCGGCACCTGCTCGGCGGGGGGGAGCAGCGCCTCGATCTTGCCCGTCGCGATGCGCACGACCTTGGGGTCGGGCCCCTGCTGCACGACCCCCGACAGGATGTCGCCCTCCCGGCCGGCGTACTCGCCGTACGTGAGCTCCGACTCCGCCTCGCGCAGCCGCTGGAGCACGACCTGCTTGGCGGTCATCGTCGCGATCCGGCCGAAACCGCTCGGGGTGTCGTCCCACTCGCGGACGACGACCCCGGCCTCGTCGGTCTCCTGCGCCAGCACGCTCACGGTCCCGGTCGTCCGGTCGAGCTCCACGCGGGCCTTGGGCTGCGAGCCCTCGGTGTGGTGGTACGCCGTCTGCAGCGCCGTCTCCAGCGCCTCCACCACGGTGTCGAGCGCGATGTCCTTCTCCCGCACGAGTGCACGCAGGAGGTTCATGTCGATGTCCATCAGTCCTCCTGCTCTCCCTCGTCGTCCCGGCTCTCGTCGTCCCGGCTCTCGTCGTCCGGGCCCTCGTCGTCGGGGCCGCCCGTCGCCGGGGCGGCGCCCGGCCGGTTGAACTCCACCTGCACCTCGCCCCGCGCGACGGTGCGCAGCGGCACCGCGCGCTCGACCCCGTCGACGTCGAGGACGACGCTGTCGTCGTCGACGCGCAGCACGCGCCCGGTGTGCTCGCCCCCGTCCCGCAGGACGGCGCGCACCAGCCGCCCCGCGTTGCGCCGCCAGTGCCGCGCCTCGGTGAGCGGCCGGTCGACCCCGGGGGACGTGACCTCCAGGACGTACGGCGCCCCGCCCATGACGTCGCTGGAGTCCAGCGCCTCGCTCACCGCCCGGGACAGCTCCGCCACGTCGTCCAGCGGCAGCCCCCCGTCCCGGTCGACGATGAGGCGCACGAGGCGTCGGCGCCCGGCGGACGCGACGACGAGCTCCTCGATGTCGTTGCCGCTCGCGGCGACGACGGGCTCCAGCGCGGCGAGGACCCGGGCTCGGACGGCGGCGACGCTCACAACCCCTCCTCGGCTCGGCCTCGGGCGCCTCGTGCGGACCGCCGGCGGGAGCGGTCGGAGCACGCGACGACGGCGCGCCCCGACAGGCCGCGACCGGCCTCCGACCTTAGCCCGCCAGCGGTGGGCGCCTGCACCGCGCCCCGGGCGGTGCGGGGACGGTCTCGTGACAGCATGCGGGGTGCCGTCCGGACGTCCCCGCTTGCCGGCGCTGCCCGCACCGCTCCCGGGCGGGCGACGGCG
>JALYNB010000433.1 GCA_030773395.1 Actinomycetota bacterium | reverse complement strand
CGGCCCGGGATCGTCCTGCTCGCCGAGGGCGCGCCGCAGCGCACCGCGCCCCTGGTCCGGGCCGAGCGCAAGCGCCTGCAGCGCCTGGTGGGCAGCGTCCCCGTGTACGACGTGTCGGTGGGCGACGACGAGGGCCAGGTGCCCGTTCGCAAGCTGCAGCAGCACCTCGCGAAGTTGCCGAACAACATCACGCCTGCGCAGGTCAACGAGATCGACCGGCGGCTCGCGGCGATCGGCAACACCGGGCTGCCGATCCCGAAGGGCCCGATGCCGAAGTCCGCGCGGGCGGTGTCGCGCCGGATCCGCTGAGAATCAGGCCCGTCAGCCCGCCGAGCACCGACGCCAGACCGGCAGGGGCCCGGGCCAGCGGTCAGGGAGTGCCCGACTGGCCGTTGTTCGCGTGGCCCGTGTTGCCCGTGCCGTTGCTGGTCTGGCCGTTGCCGTTCCCGTTGCTGGTGCCGCCGTTGCCACCACCGTGACCGACCCCGTTGCCGTTCCCAAGACCGTTGCCGTTACCAGGGCCGTTCCCGTTGCCCGGGCCGGTCCCGCCCCCCGCTCCCCCGCCGGTCCCGCAGGACGAGACCGACGACACGGCCGCGCAGGCCTGCCGGTAGAGGTCCTGCGTGGAGTTCCCGAGGGCCGCCACGGAGGTCGAGACGACTGCGGCGAGCAGCGCCAGCAGGAGTCCGTACTCGACGGCGGCGGCCCCGCGGTCGCGGTGCTGTCGCAGGTCCACGCCGGCCACCGCGTCCCCAGAGTGCGTGAGGAGCCCACGCTCCTCACCGGCACTCAGGGTGAGCGAACCGCGGCGGCCCGGGACATCAGCCGTCGGGGTGGTCCGGTGCGGCACGCCCGGCCGGACCTGCGCGACGCCCGGTCAGCGCGTCCGCAGCACCGCCGTACCGACGGCCTTGTCGTGGAAGCCCCGGTTGTCGGCGTCCCAGACCAGCGCGGGGACGAACAGCACGAGCAGCAGCGTGCGCACCAGCGCCCGCCACAGACCCGGTGACCCGGCTGACGCACCCCGACCGGTCAGCGGGGCGACACGCAGCCCGAGCAGGCGCTGTCCGATCGTCTGGCCAGCCACGGCGACGAGCACGACCTTCTGCGCGGCGAACGCCCCGAGGACGGCGACCCCCCAGTCGTCCTCCAGCGGCCCGCTGATCGTCAGCGCGATGAGGACGGACAGGGCGCTGTCGACCACGTAGGCCACGACGCGCCGTCCGAAGCTCGCCACCGAGTCGCGACCGCTCTCGGGGAGACCGAGGCGCTGGCCCCACCACTGCTGCTCCGGCGGGCCCGCCAGCTCGGTGACGGCACCAGGCCCGGAGAGCCACGATCCCGTCCACCTGCCCACGGGGGAATGCTAGGCGGCGGCCGACGACTGCGCCCGCCGCAGGGTCAAGCACTTTGTACGTTTCGCCGAGTACTCATTCACGTGGGAAAATCAGGTCCCGATGCCCGGTCACAGACCGTCTCCCTGACCGGGGTCGTCGTGGGATGGTTGGCAACGTTTCGGCGCACAAGCACCGACACGCGTTCGTGGAGGAGACATGGCACTGGGCCACCCGCGCGCCCGGAGGGCGCGGTCGGAGCCCGTCAGGTCCCCGGTCACCCCGCTGAGATCGACCCCCGACGACGGGTCCCCCGCCGAGCTGCCGCCCCGTGGCCACTGGCTCCCGACGCCCGACACGTTGCGACTCCCCCGCAACGTGGCGCTGCTCCTCCGGGTCGCGCTGCTCGGCACGGCGGCGATCGCCGCGGCCGCCCGCGGGCAGTTCGGCAACGTCCTCCCCTGGGTCGTCGCCCTCGCCGCGCTGATCGCGCTGGCCCGGCGCCTCGACCCCGACCGCCACCCCCTGCTCGCGCCCGTCACCGAGAGCGCGGCATGCTGCGTCGGGGTGCTCGCGACCGGGGGCGTCGGCAGCCCGCTGGTCGCCTACCTGCCCGGGCCGGCGTTCGCGGCTGGGCTCGCGGGCGGCGTACGGGCGCTGACGGTGGTCGCCGGTCTCGACTCGGCCCTCCTGCTCGTGGGCCGGGCGCGGGGCGGGGAGGCCCTCGGCGACCTGGCGCACTACGCCTCCATGGCCGAGCAGTGGGTCTGCCTCTCCCTGGCCCTGGGCCTGCTGGGGGTCTGGAGCCGCAGCCAGCCGAAGTCCGCGGACGCCGGCCCCGACCGCCGCTACGCCGAGGCCCACCGACTCCTCGACCGCCTGCGCGCGGTGACCCGCCAGCTGCCGGGCAGCCTCGACCCGAAGTCGTCCGCCGAGCAGGTGCTCGACCGGTGCTTCGCGTTCGCCCCCGCCACGACCCGGGCCGCGGTGCTCATCGTGGACGACGAGCCCGCCCAGCTCGTCCCCCTCGCCGTCCGCGGCGCCCGTCGCGTCCCGTGGCGGAGCCCGCTGGGCGACCCCGGCCCGCTGCGCACCGCGCACGCCGAGCAGCGCGCCGTCCTCGACGTCCGCCCCCCTGACCCCGAGGGGCGCCGGAAGGGCTCGGCGCTGCTCGCCGTACCCATGACGCTCGGTGACCGGTCCATCGGGCTCGTGGTGCTGGAGTCACGCGACCTCGGCGCGTTCGAGGGCCGGCTGCCCGAGCTCGAGCGCGTCGTCGCGGAGGAGACGCTGCACGTCGACACCGGCCTGCTGTTCGACGAGGTGCGGACCTGGGCGAGCCTGCAGGAACGCGAGCGGCTGGCCCAGGACATGCACGACGGCGTCGCGCAGGACCTCGCGTACGTCGGTTTCGAGCTCGACGCCCTGCGCCACCATCTGCAGCAGCAGGCGCCGGACCTCGTCGACGACGTGACCCGGCTGCGCAAGCAGCTCACGGAGATGGTCAGCGACCTGCGGCTGTCGATCACGGACTTGCGCTCCGGACTCGGACAGGAGCGCGGACTCGGCGCCGCTCTGACCAGCTACGCCCGTAGTGTGGCGAGCGCCCGCGGCATCGCGGTCCACCTGACCTTGGACGAGAGCTCGTTCCGGCTGCCGGGCGAGTCGGAGATGCAGCTCTTCAAGGTGGCGCAGGAGACGATCGGCGCCGCCCGCCGCGACCGCACGGTCGGCAACCTCTGGATCTCGCTCACGGTCGATCCGCCGAGCGGTC
>JALYNB010000432.1 GCA_030773395.1 Actinomycetota bacterium | reverse complement strand
GCGTTGCCCACCAGCTCCGAGACGACCAGCTGCAACGGCTCGAGGACGCCGGGCAGGCGCCACCGCTGCACCGTCTCGCGGGCGGCCGACCGAGCGGTCCGCGGCGCGGTCAGGTCGCTCGGCAGGTCGACGTGCACGGGGGAGCTCCCGGCGCGCTCGTCGGAGGTGCGGTCGGCATCCATCCCTCCATGCTTCCCCCGCGCGGGGCCGCTGAACGGAGGGTCTGGCGATCTTCGAGCTCAGCGGGTCGTTGGGCTCCTTCACCGAGGCGCGGTCGGCACGCCCTCGCCCACGGGCACCTGGCCGACCAGCACGTTGCCCGGCGGGGCGAGCGGGCAGGCGCAGGCCGGGTCGTAGGCGCACGACGGGTTGTAGGCGAAGTTGAGGTCGAGCACGAGGACCCCGTCGCGCGCGTCCCCGCCGAGGTCGGCGCCCTTGACCGTGTCGAGGAGGTAGCGCCCGCCGCCGTAGCTCGTGCGCCCGGACGACGCATCCTTCATCGGCACGAACACGCCTCCGCCGTACGCCGCGAGCCACCAGACGTCGAGCGTGCCGAGGCCCGGCAGGGGCGCGACGCCCAGCCGGTCGAAGCGCACCACGCCGTCCGTCCCGGTGGGCACGTCGAGGGAGGCCGGCTCGACAGCGGTCTCGACCGCCACCTCGAAGCGCCACGCCGGGTCGTAGGGCGCGACGGGGAGCCCGGAGAACGCGGCGCGTGCCCCGGGCAGCAGCGGCGACTGCGGGTGCTGCGCGAACAGCTCGTCGCGGGCGGCGCGCCAGAGCGCGTGCGCCGACGCCGGGTCGTCCGCGGCGCGCACCTCGGCGTACAGCGCGGCCACGCGCCGCCGCCAGTCGAGCAGGGTCAGGGTGGCGGGCACGGTCGGGAGTGCCGCTACCGCCACCAGGGACGGACGCGCACGACCCACCCCGGAAAGACGCGGACGATGACGGTGCCCGACGACGACACCGAGACGCTGGCGGGCCGCAGGCTGGGGGAGAAGGAGACGCTCACGAGTGAGGGCATGGACCGTTCCGGGTTGGTGGGAGGAGGGCCCAGGCTACGAGGGGCGCACTCCGCCGGTCCGGACGTCGCCGAGCTGCTGCACGCGCAGTCACGCCTCCGACCCGCCCCGGCCCTGTCAGACGCGGGTCGTTAGATTGCTCTAACATGTGCGGCATGGCACTTCACGCCGTCCTGCGCCGCGATCCGCCGTGCTGCTCGATCACGCACACCGAGGCGGTCGAGGACTACCTCAAGACGGTGTTCCAGCTCTCCACCCGCAGCGGCGCGGTCACGACCTCGGCCGTGGCGGCCCGGCTGGGGCTCACGGCGCCCACGGTCTCCGCGATGCTCAAGCGGCTCGAGGCCGCAGACCTGGTGGACCGTTCGCGGGACCACCAAGTGGAG
The DNA here is from genome assembly GCA_030773395.1 of Actinomycetota bacterium. Classification (GTDB taxonomy): domain Bacteria; phylum Actinomycetota; class Actinomycetes; order JALYNB01; family JALYNB01; genus JALYNB01. Next base: position 3,493 of record JALYNB010000432.1, on the reverse strand, counting down.
CTCACCGAGCACGGCACGCAGCACGCGGTGGGGGTGGTGCGGCGCCACCGGCTGCTGGAGATGTTCCTGGTGGCCGTGCTGGACGTGCCCTGGGACGAGGTGCACGAGGAGGCCGAGGTGCTCGAGCATGTCCTGAGCAGCCGTCTCGAGGAGCGCATCGACGTCCTGCTGGGGCATCCGACGCACGACCCGCACGGTGACCCGATCCCCCCGCCGTCCGGGCAGCACGTCGAGGACTGGGCCAGCCCGCTGGCCGCGGCGCCGGCTGGCAGCGCCTTCCTGGTGGAGCGGGTCAGCGACCGTGACAGCGCTGCCCTGCGTCATCTGGCCAGCCTCGGGATCGGGCCCGGGACGGTGCTGCGGCGCCTGGAGTGGGCGCCGTTCGGCGGTCCGCTCTGGGTCGAGGTCGACGGACAGCGGCACGCCCTGGGCACCGGTCTGGTGCAGGTCGTGCACGGACGGACGGTCCGATGACCCCGGTGGGGCCGTCGCGCCGCCGATTCCTGCTCGGCGGTGCGGCCGCCGGCACCGCGGGGCTGGTGCTGGGAGCCCGCGAGCTGCTGAGTCCCGCGCCGGCAGGCGCCGCGGGAGGGCAGCCGGGCGTGGGCGCCAGCCGAGCCCCCGCGCACGGGGCCCATGGCGGCGGGATCGCCGGCGCCACGTTCCGGCGTGGAGCGAGGGTGGACCACGCCGCCAACGGCTTCCACCCCACAGAGGTGCTGCGCGACTTCGATCCCGGTACCACGTCGCGGCTGCCCGACGGGCGGGTGCTGCGCGAGTGGGAGGTGTTCGCAAGCGACGAGGACATCGAGGTCGCGCCCGGGGTGCACTTCCCGGCCTGGACGTTCAACTCGCGGGTCCCGGGGCCGACGCTGCGCTGCACCGAGGGCGACCGGCTGCGGGTCCACTTCACCAACGGCTCGGCCCACCCGCACACCATGCACTTCCACGGCATCCACCCCGCCGAGATGGACGGCGTACCCGGCGTCGGCCCGGGCGTCATCGCGCCCGGGCAGACGGTGACCTACGAGTTCGACGCCGAGCCGTTCGGCCTGCACCTCTACCACTGCCACGTTAGCCCGCTGGCTGAGCACATCGCCCGAGGTATGTACGGCACGTTCATCATCGACCCGAAGGAGGGCCGCCCGCCCGCCGACGAGATGATCATGGTTATGCACGGCTACAACACCACCTTCGACGGCGAGGGCAACCAGCTCTACGCCGTCAACGGCATTCCGTTCCACTACATGAACGAGCCGGTCCAGGTGAAGCGCAACGAGCTGGTGCGGATCTACCTCGTGAACATCCTGGAGTACGACCCGGTCAACAGCTTCCATCTGCACGGAAACTTCTTCGACTACTACCCCACGGGCACTCGCCTGGAGTCGAGCGAGTTCACCGACACCGTCGTGCAGGGGCAGGGACAGCGCGGCATCTGCGAGGTCCGCTTTCCGCACCCTGGCCAGTACATGTTCCACTCCCACAAGACCGAGTTCGCCGAGCTCGGCTGGATGGGCATGTTCGAGGTCGGACAGTGATGACAGACCTCATGGCTCGGCGCCCATGGGCGCGCTTGCCGGTCTGGCTGCTGGGACTGGCCGCCGTCCTGTTCCTGGGCGGTGCGCTCGCCGGACTCGCCCTGCTGGCCGGCCCGAGCCTGCCCGACCGCACCGGTCCCCCGGTGGAGCAGCTAGCCGTCGAGCGCAGCGTGCTGTCGCCCGGCACGATCGAGCTGACCGTTCGCAACACCGGGCCGGACCCAGTGCAGGTCGCGCAGGTCTTCGTCAACGATGCCTACGTCGACACCGAAGGTGCCATCCAGCCGATCGGGCGGTTGCACACCGAGACCGTGCGGCTGGACTACCCCTGGCAGGATGGACAGCCCTACCTGGTGTCCCTGGTGACCTCCAGCGGCGCCGTGATCGAGCATGAGATCGGTGCGGCCGTGGCCACCCCGCGGGCAGATCCCAGCTTCTTCGGAGTGATGGCGTTGCTGGGCGCCTACGTCGGAATCCTGCCGGTGATGCTCGGGATGCTGCTGCTACCGGTGCTGCGCCGGGCCGGTGGAGCTGTGGTGCGAGTGCTGCTCGCGGTCACCGTTGGGCTGCTTGCCTTCTTAGCCGTCGATGGCGCGGCTGAAGGCATCGAGCTCGCCGTGGGAGCCGGTGGGCCCTTCGGCGGAGCGACTCTGGTCGTGCTCGGAGCGGCGCTGGCGTTCCTGGTGCTCAGCGGCTTGGAGCGATGGCTGCGCACTCGGCGGCAGACAGCGCAGGAGCGGGGCGCGGGCGGCCTGCAACTCGCCTCCACCATCGCGCTGGGGGTCGGCCTGCACAACATGGGCGAGGGTCTGGCGATCGGCGCGGCCTACGCTGTCGGTGAGCTCGCCCTGGGCGCAGCGCTCGTCGTCGGGTTCGCCCTGCACAACACGACCGAGGGCCTCGCCGTGGTCGCCCCGCTCACCGGCTCCCGGCCCCGGCTGCTGCACTTGCTCGCCCTCGGGCTGCTCGCCGGCGCCCCGGCGATCCTGGGCGCAGTGCTCGGCGCCGCGGTCAACAATGCCGAGCTCTCATCCTTCCTGCTCGGCATCGGCGTCGGCGCGATCCTGCAGGTGATCATTCAGATCCTGCCGGCCGTGCGCGCAAGGACCGATGCCGAGCTCGACCCGCTGGCGATCGCAGGCGTCGCTGGTGGCGTACTCATTATGTTCTCGACCGGGTTGCTCGTGCCGACATGAGCCCCGGAGCCGGCCAGCCCTACCTGCGCCGCCCGACATGTACCGGCGCGACAGGAGCGACCTTGCCCAGCCAGGCCGCCGACGTGTTCACCCGCCGGAGCGCGCTATCGGGGGCATGCCTGCTCGCGATCACGGTGAGCGTCTCCGGCTGCAGTGGCCGCGACGAGGCGAGCGCTCTGGCTCCCGGGACCACCCTCGCCTCCACCACGGAGATTCCCGTCGACGCCGGCACCGTGTTCGCCGAGCACCGGGTGGTGGTGACACAGCCGGCGAAGGGGACCTTCCGCGCCTTCTCCGCCGTCTGCACCCACCAGGGCTGCATCGTGCAGGAGGTCACCGACGGCACCATCAACTGCCCCTGCCACGGCAGCAGGTTCGACATCGCCGACGGCTCGGTGGTCCGCGGCCCGGCGCAGCAGCCGCTGACCCCGCTCCCCGTCGCGGTCGAGGGCAGCGGGATCACAACGGTGTAGGACTGATCGCAGCGCGCCGGCGTTGGTCCCCGTTCGGCGACCACATCGATCGAAAACTGCGGGGATCAGCAATGGCGGCCTTCACGGTCCTGGCCGAGGGGGACCTGATGGTTCGGGCTCGAACCACGTCACGTCGACGCCGAGGCCCTTCGCGCTGTCCCGGACGCCGCCGTATCGCATGCGCGCATCTGGCCGGCTACCCGGCCTGCTGGCGAGGAGGCAGCGAGCCTGACTCAGCGTGCGGGACGGTCTCGACCCCTGGGCCAGTCCAGAGGGAAGATCGAAA
>JALYNB010000431.1 GCA_030773395.1 Actinomycetota bacterium | reverse complement strand
TCGTCGGCCTCGCCGTCGCCGGGCTGGCGCTGCCGGCGGCCGTCGCCGCCGGCGCCGGCGTGCGGGTCGTCGCCGACAGCGTCGACTCCCTGCCCGGTGAGCTCGTCGACCCGGCCCTGCCCCAGCGCACGGTCCTGCTGGCGGCCGACGGCAGCCCGCTCGCCACCCTGTTCCTCTACGACCGCGAGCTCGCGAGCCTCGACGAGATCGCCCCCGTCATGCAGGACGCGATCATCTCGGTCGAGGACGAGCGGTTCTACGACCACGTCGGCGTCGACGTCCGCGGCACGGCCCGCGCCATGGTCAACAACAGCGCCGGCGGCGCGACCCAGGGCGGGTCGACGCTCACCCAGCAGTACGTGAAGAACGCCCTGCTGCTCGCCGCCGACACCCCCGAGGAGGCGGAGGCGGCGAAGGCCCCCACGATCGACCGGAAGCTGCGCGAGGCCCGGCTCGCCGTCGCCGTCGAGCGGGAGTCGACGAAGGAGGAGATCCTCGAGAAGTACCTGAACATCGCGTACTTCGGGGACGGCGCGTACGGCGTGCAGGCCGCGGCGCGCCACTACTTCGGGGTGCCGGCGTCGCAGCTCACGCTGACCCAGGCGGCGACGCTCGCCGGTGTCGTCCGCAACCCGGCCCGCGACCCGAAGCGCGACCCGGAGTCAGCTCTCGAGCGGCGCGACCTCGTGCTGGCGCGAATGCTCGGCACCGGCGCGATCACGCAGACCGAACACGACGCCGCGGTCGCGACCCCGCTCGGGCTGAACCCGGTCGCCCTCGAGGGCGGCTGCGGGGCGTCGTGGGCGCCGTTCTTCTGCGACTGGGTCCGCGCGACGCTCGAGAGCGACCCGGCGCTGGGGGCCACGGAGGAGGAGCGCAAGGCGCGGCTGTTCCAGGGCGGGCTCGTCGTACGGACGACGCTCGACCCCGTCGCGCAGCGGGCCGCCCAGGAGGCGGTCGACTCGACGATCCCCCGGCGCTCGCGGGTCGCGACCGCGGCGGTCAGCGTGAGACCGGGCACGGGCGAGGTGACGGCGATGGCCGTCAACCGCGGCTTCGGGCCCGATGCGGCGGCGGGCCAGACCGAGAACATGCTGCCCAGCCTCGCCAGCTTCCAGCCGGGCTCGACGTTCAAGATGTTCACGCTGGCCGCGGCGCTGGAGCGGGGCGTCCCGGTCACCACGCGGCTGCCCGGCGGCAACGCCTACACGTCGCGGCGCCTCGACAACCCGCCCGCCGGCTACTTCTCGAACGCCGGCAGCGAGTCGGGGTCCAACCTCGACCTGCGGGGAGCCACGGCACACTCGGTGAACACCGCGTTCGTGCAGCTGCAGGAGATGACCGGCACGCAGGCGGTCGCCGACATGGCCCGCCGGCTCGGCCTGGCCAACCCGGCGTTGGAGCAGGTGTCACCGCGGTTCGGCTCCCTGACCCTCGGCGCCGTGAACGCCTCGCCCGTGGAGATGGCCGGCGCGTACGCCGCGGTCGCGGGTCGTGGGGTCGCCTGCCGCCCGGTCGGGGTCACGGCGATCAGCGACGCGGAGGGCAGGGCGCACCCGGTGCCGGCGGCGAACTGCCACCAGGCCGTGAGCCCGGCGGTCGCCGACACCGTCGCGTCCCTGATGACGAGCGTCATCACCGAGGGCACCGGCCGCCGGGCCGACATCGGCCGGCCGGTAGCCGGCAAGACGGGCACGACGCAGGGCAACGCGGAGGCGTGGTTCGCGGGCTTCACTCCGGACCTCGCCACCGCGGTCTGGGTCGGGGACCCGCGCGGAGCGCACGACCACCCGCTCGTCAACGTGCTCGGCTACCGCCGCGTGTACGGCGGCGACCTGCCCGCGATCATCTTCGCGAAGACCATGCGCGGGGCGCTCGCTAACGTGCCGCCGACGCCGCTGCCGAGCCCGGACGGCAACGCCGGGGCACTGGCGGCCGGGCCTCGCGTGCCGAACGTGGCGGGGCTCCCCCAGGCGGAGGCGGTCGCGCGGCTCACCGAGCTGGGG
>JALYNB010000430.1 GCA_030773395.1 Actinomycetota bacterium | reverse complement strand
GCGTGGAGCCAGTCGGCTGCCCGCCGGCCGGCCCACCCGCGGCCTCCGCGGTGCCGCCCTCGGCGTCGCCGCCCCCGGTCGCCGCGGGGGCGGCCTCCATCGGTGTGAGCTGCACGCGGGAGACCCGCCTGCCGTCCAGCTCGCGGACCGTCAGGCGGTGCCCCCCCACCTCGACCGCCTCCCCCACCTGCGGGAGATGGCCGAGGGCGGCCATGAGGTAGCCGGCGACGGTCTCGTAGGGGCCCTCGGGGAGCTCGACGCCCGTCTCCTCCGCGAAGTCGGGCAGGTTGGTGAGGCCGTCAAGGACCATGGCTCCGCCGACGAGCCGCCGGGCGTCGGACTCCGCGACGTCGTACTCGTCCCGGATGTCGCCGATCAGCTCCTCGATCAGGTCCTCGAGGGTGACGATGCCCGCGGTGCCGCCGTACTCGTCGACGACGACGGCGATGTGGTGGCCCTCGCGGCGCATCTCGGTCAGCGCCGGCAGCACGCGCTTGCCCCCGGGGAGCATCTTCACGGTGCGCGCCACGTCGCCGACCCGCGCCCCGGGGCGGTCGCCCGCGGCCATGAGGTCGCGCACATGGACGAAGCCGACGACGTCGTCCGTCGACCCGCGGATGACCGGGTAGCGGCTGTGGGGCGCCTGGCTCGTGACCTCGAGCGCCTCGCCGAGGGGGGTGGAGGCGTCGAGGAACCCCACCTCCGTGCGGGGGATCAGGACCTCGCGGACCTGCCGCTCCCCGGCCGAGAACACGTCGTCGATGAGCTTGCGCTCGTCGGCCGACAGCGACTCGTGCGCGGCGACCATGCCCCGCAGCTCCTCGTCGCTGATGCCCTCGCGCTCGGCGTCGGGGTCGCTGCCGACCAGTCGCATCACGAGGTTGGTCGACGCCGACAGCAGCCAGATGACCGGGCGCGACAGCTTCGCGATGAGCTCCAGCGGGCGGCCCACGACGAGCGCGATGCCCTCGGGGCTCTGCAGGCCGATGCGCTTGGGCACGAGCTCGCCGAGCACGAGCGAGAAGTAGGAGATGACCAGCGTGACGGTGACCAGGGCGACGGTCGGGGCGAAACCGGGCTGCAGGCCCAGCCGCACCAGTGCGTCCGCGAGGGGGCCCGCCAGGGCCGACCCGCCGAAGGCGGCCGAGAGGAACCCGGCGAGCGTGACGCCGATCTGCACGGCGGCCAGGAAACGGTTCGAGTCGGCGACCAGGCGGCCGACGGCACCGCCCCGCTTGCTCTTCTCGGCGAGCGCCTTCACCTGGCTCTCGCGGAGGCTGACCATCGCGATCTCGCTGGCAGAGAAGATGCCGCCAATCATCACGAACACCAGCACGATCGCGATGTTGAAGACGATCTCGTTCACGCGGCACCGCCGCGGGCGGCGGTCTGCAGGGGGGCCCGCCTACTCGGGGGCTCGACCGGCGCCGTCTCGTCGGGGACGTCGGTCGGGGTACTGCCGGAGGGGTCCACTCTGTCCTCTGCTGCGGGTCTGTCTTCCGGGGGACCTCGCGGCGAGGCCCTCGCGGTGCGCGGGCGACGTCGGGCCGCGCAGAGCAGCGGCGCGCCGCTGGCAGCAGCACCTACCCCCGGTCAGCCGGCCGCACCCGTCCGTGTCCCGAGTAACGACCGCCGTGCCGGCCGCGGACGCGAGACCCCGGCCCCGGGGCCGCCGGGCGGCCCGGGGCGCCTCACGCCCGGCCCGGGACATCGTTACTGTGCCGCCCATCGCCGCCTCAGACTGGAGACCCCGGATGGCACAGACCCCCGTCACCGTCACCGTCACCGGCGCCGCCGGGCAGATCGGCTACGCGCTGCTGTTCCGCGTCGCCTCGGGTCAGCTGCTCGGGGCCGACGTCCCGGTGCGGCTGCGCCTGCTCGAGATCCCGCCGGCCGTCAAGGCGGCCGAGGGGACGGCCATGGAGCTCGACGACTGCGCGTTCCCCCTGCTCTCCGGCATCGACATCACCGACGACGCGCGCGCCGCCTTCGACGGGGTGAACGTCGCCCTGCTCGTCGGCGCCCGCCCCCGCTCGAAGGGGATGGAGCGCGGCGACCTGCTGTCGGCGAACGGCGGCATCTTCAAGCCGCAGGGCGAGGCCATCAACGCCGGGGCCGCCGACGACGTCCGCGTGCTCGTGGTCGGCAACCCCGCGAACACCAACGCGCTCATCGCGTCCGCCTCCGCGCCCGACGTGCCGCGCGAGCGCTTCACCGCGATGACCCGCCTCGACCACAACCGCGCGCTGTCGCAGCTGGCGAAGAAGACCGGCACCCCGGTGGCCGACATCAAGAACATCGCCATCTGGGGCAACCACTCCGCGTCGCAGTACCCCGACTGGAGCAAGGCGACGATCGGGGGGCGCCCGGCGGCGGACGTTGTCGGTGACGAGACGTGGCTCAAGGAGACCTTCATCCCGACGGTCGCCAAGCGCGGCGCCGCGATCATCGAGGCGCGCGGGGCCTCGTCGGCGGCCAGCGCCGCCAACGCCGCGATCGACCACGTCTACGACTGGGTCAACGGCACCCCGGGTGACGAGTGGACGTCGGTGGCCCTGCCCAGCGACGGCTCGTACGACGTGCCCGACGGCCTCATCTCCAGCTTCCCGTGCCGCAGCCGAGGCGGTCAGTGGGAGATCGTCCAGGGCCTGGAGATCGACGACTTCTCGCGCTCGAAGATCGACGCCTCGGTGCAGGAGCTCGTCGAGGAGCGCGACGCCGTGCGCGAGCTCGGCCTCATCTGACGACGGAACAGGAGCTCAACACCCCATGACGAAGATCAAGGTCCAGAACCCGATCGTCGAGATGGACGGCGACGAGATGACGCGGATCATCTGGTCGTTCATCAAGGAGCAGCTGATCCTGCCCTACCTCGACGTCGACCTGAAGTACTACGACCTCGGCATCGAGTCGCGCGACGCGACCGACGACCAGATCACCATCGACTCGGCCAACGCCACGAAGCAGTTCGGCGTCGCCGTGAAGTGCGCGACGATCACGCCGGACGAGGCGCGGGTCGAGGAGTTCGGCCTCAAGAAGATGTGGAAGTCGCCGAACGGCACGATCCGCAACATCCTCGGCGGCGTCATCTTCCGCGAGCCGATCGTCATCTCGAACATCCCGCGGCTCGTGCCGGGCTGGACGAAGCCGATCGTCATCGGCCGCCATGCCTTCGGCGACCAGTACCGCTCGACCGACACCGTGATCCCCGGGCCGGGCTCGCTCACGCTGACCTACACGCCGACCGAGGGCGGCGAGCCGATGGAGCTCAACGTCTACGACTTCCCGAGCGGCGGGGTCGCGATGGCGATGTACAACCTCGACGACTCGATCCGCGACTTCGCGCGGGCCTCGCTGCGCTACGGCCTCGACCGCAGCTACCCGGTCTACCTCAGCACCAAGAACACGATCATGAAGGCGTACGACGGCCGCTTCAAGGACCTCTTCCAGGAGGTGTTCGAGAGCGAGTTCAAGGCCGACTTCGACACCGCCGGGATCACCTACGAGCACCGCCTGATCGACGACATGGTCGCCTCCGCGCTCAAGTGGGAGGGCGGCTACGTCTGGGCCTGCAAGAACTACGACGGCGACGTGCAGTCCGACACGGTCGCGCAGGGCTTCGGCTCGCTGGGGCTCATGACCTCGGTGCTCATGACGCCCGACGGCAAGACGGTGGAGGCCGAGGCCGCGCACGGCACGGTCACCCGCCACTTCCGCCAGCACCAGCAGGGCAAGCCGACGTCGACCAATCCGATCGCGTCCATCTTCGCCTGGACGCGCGGCCTGGCCTACCGCGGCCGCATGGACGGCACGCCGGAGGTCACGGGCTTCGCGGAGACCCTCGAGCGCGTCTGCATCGAGACCGTCGAGAGCGGCAAGATGACGAAGGACCTGGCCCTGCTCGTCAGTCGGGACCAGCCGTTCCAGACGACGCAGGAGTTCCTCGCGTCGATCGACGAGAACCTGAAGAAGGCCATGCAGTCGGCCTGACGCTCCCCGCGTCCGGCTGTCCGAGGGCCCCTCAGGCCGGCACGACCGCCGCGAGCACGCCGAGCCCGACGCCGAGCAGGGCCAGCGCGACGACGTCGACCGCCCGGGACCGGACGGCGAGGAGGCCGGCGTCGCGCGTGGGCAGGACGAGTCGCAGCAGGGCTGCCGTGACGAGGGCACCGGCCACGAGGAACAGGCCCGTACGCCAGTAGTCGAGCGCGACCGCGACGAGGCCGGCGGCCACGACCAGCAGCACCGAGGCCAGCGGCGCCTCGTGGAGGCCACCGCGGTCCTCCCCCACTCCGACCCCCCGGATGCCGACGGCGACCACGGCCGAGGCCACCGTGCGGATCGTAGGGACCAGCCGCACCGCGGTGCCTGATCGGGTCCACGGGTCCGACGTGCGGACCCGCGAGCAGGCCGCGGCCGGGTGTCGAGGCGTCACGTCCGGGTAGTGGCGGCGGGTCGAGGACGGTGGCTCGGCGCGCCGTCCGGGTCGGCGCTCCCGGGGCGGGCGCGCGCAGGCGTCGGCGCGGTCAGACCGAGGAGAGGAGGCCGGTGGAGATCCCCTACCTGCGGCTCGAGGAGACCGGTCACGTCGTCGAGCTGACCGCCGAGGTGACCACGGTGGGCCGCGGGGAGGGCGTCGACATCTCCCTCGACGACCGCACGGTGAGCCGCCTGCACGCGGAGCTCGTGCGCCGCGGGCCGCACGTCTACGTGGCCGACCTCGGCCTGTCGGTCAACGGCACCCGGGTGAACGGGCGGCCGGTCGGCCAGCGCCTGCTGACGGAGGGCGACGTGCTGGCCTTTGGTGCGGCCCGCGCCCGGGTGGGCGGGGTCGCCGAGGTCCAGGACGACACGGTGGAGCTCCGGCGCAGCGGCGCCCCCGAGCTGACCCGCCGCGAGATCGAGGTGCTCAGCAGCCTGTGCCGCCCGGCGCTGCGCCACGACGCCTTCGTGGCCCCCGCGACGGCCAAGGACATCGCCGACGAGCTGGTCGTGACGGAGGCAGCCGTCAAGCAGCACCTGCTGCGGCTCTACCAGAAGTTCCGGATCGACGAGGGCGTCAACCGCAGGGCGCGGCTCGCCAACGAGGTGATCAGCAGCGGCGTCGTCCGGCCCCTGCCGCAGGACCTGCCGAACGCCAGCTGACCGTCGTGCCTACACGCTCGCCCGCTCCGCGGCCTCCACGACGTTGCGCAGGAGCATCGCGCGGGTCATGGGCCCGACCCCGCCAGGCATCGGAGCGACGAACCCGGCCACCTGACGGACGCCCGGGTCCACGTCACCGACGAGGCCGGCGTCCGTCCTCGTGATGCCGACGTCGAGCACGGCGGCCCCCGGCTTGACATGCTCCGCCCGCACGAGCCCGGCGACCCCCGCGGCGGCCACGACCACGTCAGCGCCCCGCAGGTGGGCGGCCAGGTCCCGGGTGCCCGTGTGGGTGAGCGTCACGGTCGCGTTCTCGGACCGGCGGGTCAGCAGGAGCCCGATCGGCCGACCGACGGTCACCCCGCGCCCGACCACGACGACCTCAGCGCCGTCGAGCGGTACGTCGTACCGGCGCAGCAGCTCCACGCAGCCGCGCGGTGTGCAGGGCAGTGGCCCCGGTTCCCCGAGGACGAGCCGGCCGAGGTTCGTGGGGTGCAGCCCGTCGGCGTCCTTGTCGGGGCTCATCCGACCCAGCACCCGCCCCGCGTCGAGCCCCTTCGGCAGTGGCAGCTGCACGATGTAGCCCGTGCAGGCGGGGTCGTCGTTGAGCTCCTCCACGACGCTCTCCACGTCGTCCTGCCTCGCGTCCGCGGGCAGCTCGCGCGAGATCGAGGCGATGCCGACCTCGGCGCAGTCGCGGTGCTTGCCGCGCACGTAGGAGTGGCTGCCCGGGTCGTCCCCGACCAGGACGGTGCCGAGACCGGGGACGACACCCCGCACACGCAGCGCGGCGACGCGCTCCGCCAGCTCGGCCCGGATCGCGGCTGCCGCCGCCTTGCCGTCGAGGATCACCGCGGTCATGGACACAGTCTCTCAGGACAGCGGGACGACCTGGGGCACGCAGCACGACCGCCCCGCGCCTCCCGGTCGTGGCACGGTCGCGGGGCCCTCTGGGCTGCACCGGCCGCGACGTGCACCGTGACAGAGGACGGTGACAGCGACGCGGTGATACGGGGCAACGCCCGTAACGTGCAAGGGCCATTGACCCGCCCGACGACCGCCGATTAGCGTCCCGAGCCGCCTCCGACCGACCAAGGGACACGCATGCCCGGCACACCCCTCCTGCGCCTGCTCGTCGCCGTGCTCACGGCGCTCCCCGTGCTGGTCGTCGCCCCCGCGGCGAGCGCCGCGGTCACGGCCGGCGAGTCCACGGCGGGCGCGTACACAGCGGGCGCCTCCACAGTGACGGCCGCTGCTGCCGAGGAGTGGGTGGGCACGTGGAGCGGCGCGCCGCAGCGCCCGTACGACGAGGGCCGGTCAGTGGACGGCTTCCGCGACCAGACCCTCCGGATGACCGTCCACACCTCCATCGGCGGGCCGCAGGTGCGGGTGCGCCTGTCCAACCGGTTCGGTGACCGCACGGTCCGCTTCCAGGACGTGCACGTCGGGATCCGGGCCAGCGGCTCGGCGCTGGTCGAGGGCACGAACCGGCCGGTCACGTTCCGGGGGAGCACCCGGGTCGACGCGGCGGCCGGCCGCGAGGTCGTCAGCGACCCGATGGCCCTGATGGTCGGGGCCGACCAGGACATCGCCGTGAGCGTGTACCTGCCCACCGCCACGGGGCCGGCGACCTGGCACCGCCTGCCGCGGTCCACGAACTACATGGCCCGGGGCAACCGGACGACGCGCACCGACGGGTCGGGGTTCCCCGACAGGACGAGGTCCTGGTTCTTCGTGAGCGGCGTCGACGTCCTCGCGGCCGCCGCTGCGGGGGCCGTGGTAGCGCTCGGCGACTCGATCACCGACGGGCACTCCTCGACCGTGGGCGCCGAGCGGACGTGGCCGGACGCGCTCGCCGACCGGCTGAAGGTGCGCGGCGGCCGCCCCCTCGGGGTGCTCAACCAGGGCATCTCTGGCAACAGGCTGCTGACCAGCCGGCCGTGCTGCGGACAGAGCGCCCTGCGCCGGCTCGAACGCGACGTGCTCACCCGTCCCGGCGTCGAGACGGTCATCCTCCTCGAGGGGGTCAACGACATCATGCTCGGCACCGCCGACGGACCCGTCACCGTTGCGCAGATCACCGAGGGCTACGAGGAGGTCATCCGCCGGGCGCACGAGCGGGGTCTGCGCGTCGTCGGGGCCACGCTCACCCCATTCGGCGGGCACTCCCGCTCCACGTTCGGCGCCGAGCGTAAGCGGCAGGCGGTGAACGCCTGGATCCGGACGTCCGGGGCGTTCGACGCGGTGGTCGACGCCGACGCCGCCGTCCGTGACTCGGACGACCCCCGGCGGCTCCGCCCGTCGTACGACAGCGGCGACCACCTCCACCCGAGCGACGCGGGCTACGCGGCCATCGCGGCGGCGGTCGACCTGGGCGTGCTGCTCGCCCCGGTCACCTTGTCGCAGCAGGCCCTCCCGAGGGCTGCGTGACCGCGGCGCCCGCGCCCGGCCGCGGGACGGGGACGGCCTGACC